>JACFNW010000526.1:509-2153 GCA_019454665.1 Fimbriimonadaceae bacterium
TCGCCTCGGGCTCTTGCCCCGTGATCTCCAACGTCACCGCAGAACCCGTCGAGGATTGCACTCGATGGCCCCACTTGTTGGAGTCGCAGTTGGAGTCCACGGTGCGCTGGACCGAGAGCATGCAACGCGCCGCGCAAATGGGCGTCACGCGTCTTCTCGAGTTCGGGAGCGGCAACGTGCTCTGCGGGCTGATGAAACGCATCGAACGAGGCATCGCAGCCCAGCCCGTGTTCGACCGGGAGACGTTGGCGCAAGCCTTGGGAGCCTAAGCCCATGTTCATCACTTTTGAAGGACCCGAAGGCAGCGGCAAGACGACGCTGATCGGCAAGCTGGCGGAATCCCTTCGGGCGCAAGGGCGTGACGTCGTGGTGACGCGCGAACCCGGCGCGGGCCCTTTCGGCTCGGAGATTCGGCGGCTGTTGCTGGAGAGCGGCGACTTGCCGCCCACTTCGGAGTTGTTCCTGTTCCTTGCCGATCGCGCGTGCCACGTGGCCCAGATCGTCCGGCCCGCGCTCGAGCGGGGCGCGATCGTTCTATGCGACCGGTACACCGATTCGACGCTGGCCTATCAAGGCTATGGGCGCGGCTTCGACCGCGAACTGCTGCGCCGATTGAACGCGATGGCCACCCAAGAACTCGTCCCCACGGTCACCTTCCTCCTCGACCTTCCGCCTGCCGTGGGTTTGGCCCGACTGACTCGCAAAGACCGGCTCGACGCCGAAGCGCTCGACTTCCATGAACGGGTGCGCGCGGGGTTCTTGACCGAAGCCGATCGCGCGCCGCACCGCTTCGTGATCGTGGACGCCACCCGCTCGGCCGAGGACGTGTTTGATGAAGTCGCGTCGCGACTCTCTCGGCTAGGCAGCGAGGGCTAGGGAGCGGAGGCCACTCAATCGTGACCTCCGCCTAGCATCGGCCAGTCGGGTCAGCCGCCCCTCACGGCACCGCCCTGATTGTCACGGACCACCACACTATCGGAAGCGAACATCGTCGAGCCTGTGTGGCTGGGCTTTGCGGACACGAGGAAGTTGCGGGTGCCCGTGAAACTCAACTGCCCGAACCGCTGAATTGCAAGCGTGACGGTCTGCTCATGAACTGACGAACCAAACTCCAGGGTTACGGGTGCCGGCAACACGTCCGTCCCACGTCGGAAAACCCCCACCAAAGTTCCACCCTGACCGAGCCTCACCTTCGGCTCGTCAAAGCCAAAGCTCAGTTCGACCGTGCCGACGAAAGAGGGCGGAGTCTTCACGGTTACGTCGTAGGTCGCCTCGCTGTCATTTCCGAACGGTGCGCCATCCTCGTCTGCGACGAACGGGTCGATCGGGGTCACAATCAGTTGGAACGCGCCACCATCGACGACCGTCAAGGTACAGGTGACCCTCTCCGTCTCGACACCATCGGTGCCCTGCACCACGATCGCATAGGTGCCCAGAGGAGTCGTGGATGACGTTTGAACAGTAAGGCGACTCGTGGTTTCAGTTGAAGAGATCGGCACTGGGTTGAGACTGAACGAGGCCGTCATGGAGCTGTGAAGCCCGCTAACCACGCTTAGGGTGACCGCATCCGATACACGGTTGCCGTCTCCTTGGGGCCGAACAACGCCGATGTCAAACGTCCCCGCGCCTCCCGGGAGGACCGTC
>JACFNW010000527.1 GCA_019454665.1 Fimbriimonadaceae bacterium
CGCCCGCCGATACACGTCCGGGTTCGGCTTGAACTTGCCCCGCAAGAAGGGGATGCCCATCCGCTCGGCCAGCCGCGCCAATCGCGCGGGATGCCGCGTGTTGCTCAGGATGCAGAACTCCAGCCCGAGCGAACGGCCCCGAGCGATCCAATCCAACACCCAATCGGGCAACGCCTCGCTGCCCCACGGCACCAGCGTGTTGTCCACATCGAGTAGGACGAGCCGCTTGCCTCGGGCGACCACGTCCTCCAAGTCCACGTCGCGCAGACTCGCGCCGAACTCAGTGGGCGCGAACGGTCGGGCCCACCTGCCGAAGAGGCTTCGGTCGGGGCGTTCGATCAAGACGATGCTTGCTCCTGTGCCTTCAGGGCGGCGATGGCCTGACGGCGTTTGCGGATGTTGGCCAAGTGGTCTTCGTACCTCGTCGAGAACAGATGGTACCGATCCGGCATGGCCACGTAGTAGAGATAGTCGTGGGTTTCGGGCTTCAACGCGCCGCTGATGCTGGCCACCGTGGGCGAACAGATCGGTCCCGGCGGCAGGCCCGCGATGCGGTACGTGTTGTAGGGCGATTTCACGGATTGGTATTCGCTCGCCAGCAACGGCCGCCAAACCTGCAGCCCGTAATTCACCGTGGCGTCGATCTGCAGGCGCATGCCCAGGCGGAGGCGGTTCTCGATGACGCCCGCGATGCGGGGACGTTCCTCGTCGAGCGCGGCTTCCAACTGCACCATCGAACCGATGATCACCGCTCGATGAAGGTCCTTGGGCTTGTCCAAAGCCTGATACACCTTGGTCTCGAAGGCCTTGAGTTGCCGCGCGATGGCTCCGTGCGCGCCGAGCAACGGCGGGAAGTCGTACGTATCGGGGTAAAGGTAACCCTCCAGCGAGTCTTCGGGCAGCGGGAACGACACCAGGCTCTGGAACACTTCGGGGGCTTGGGTGGCCGCGACGTACTCCTCGGCCGTGCAAACCCCCTTCGATTCCAGCAGCTCGGCCGTCCGAGCAATCCAATAGAAGCTGGGCACACGAACCATCTGGCGGATGGGTTTGCGCAACGCCTGCAACACACGGTTGCGATGCATTCCCGGCGAGAGCTGGTACGTCCCATTCGAAACGGGCAAGGTATCGCGCTTGTAGCGTGCGTAGAGCTCCAACGCCTGAGCGTTCCTGATGCAACCTTCGCGTTCCAGCCGATCGAGGGCGGTCCGCAGGGGCACATCGTCCTCGAACCGGATGTACTTGGGCTCGCCCGAGCCCGTGGGTTGCGTCTCCTGGTTGACCCAGCCCGCCAACCCCCCGATGGCCAACGCGGCAATCAGGATCAGACCGAACAGGAATCGCCTAATCCCCTTCATCGAAGTACCTCTCCAAAATGCGGACCGC
The DNA here is from genome assembly GCA_019454665.1 of Fimbriimonadaceae bacterium. Lineage (GTDB taxonomy): Bacteria > Armatimonadota > Fimbriimonadia > Fimbriimonadales > Fimbriimonadaceae > UBA2387. The sequence continues at coordinate 1,387 of JACFNW010000527.1, forward strand.
TGCCTCGCCGTCCAAGCGCTTGCGACGGACACTCGCCTTCAGTCCCGCCTCTCGCATGGCTTGATCCGAAGCCTCGCTGGTCAGCGATTCGTCCACCAAAGCCGTGGCCACGCCGATCTCGGCCAGTCGCTCGGCGAGTTTCTCGATGACTTTGGACATCTTGGTGGGTTGACCCTCCATCAGGGGCAATCCGAGAACGCATACCGAGGCCTCCTCGTTGCGCATGATCTGGGCGATAGCTTCGGCATCCTTGGCCAGCGTTCCGCTCGGGATCAGATTGGCGCGGGGGGAGGCAATGCCGTGATCCGATTCACCCAACGCCACGCCGATCTTGGTCGTTCCGAAGTCGATCCCTAAGACCCTCATGCCCCGTGCAACTCCCGAAGCAGCCAATCGTGGAGCGCACCGTTGCTGCTCACCGCACTGGGGCCAACGCCTGGCTTTCCCGTCGTGTCCGTGAACCGGCCCCCGGCTTCTTCGACGATCACGGCGATGGCGGAGATGTCCCAGCGGGCGATCACGGGGTCGATCATGGCTTCGGCGCGACCCGACGCTACGAGAGCGTGGCCATAGGCGTCGCACCACGTGCGCGTCGCCAGCGTCTGCGCAGCGATGCGGCCCAAGCCCGGAGCGAATCCGTGCTGGGCCATGCCTTTGAAGCCCGCGTGGCAAATGATCGCGCGGGCGGAATCGGTCGTCGGCGAGACGCGAGACGGACGCCCGTTGAACCATGCCCCGCCTCCCTGTTCGGC
>JACFNW010000528.1 GCA_019454665.1 Fimbriimonadaceae bacterium
TGAACAGCCTCAACAAGAACTCGGCGCTCTACGTGTATCCCTACGAAGACCACGGGCAGGTGACGCGCGAGACCATCCTCGACCAGTGGGCGCGATGGGTGGCGTGGCTGGACAAGTACGTCAAAGACGCGAAGTAACGTGGACGCCCTCGCCGAGTTGGTGGATCTCGCGCGCCGGCTCGGCGAACCCTCGGGTGCGATGGCCATTCTCGCCGAGGGCAACGTGAGCGCACGCCGGGACGACCGCTCGTTCTGGGTGAAGGGCAGCGGCAAGGTGATGGAGCGCGCCAGCGCGGAGGACTTTTCGCTCGTCGCGTACGGCCCGATCCTCTCGCTGGTCGAGAACCGGGAGCACAGACCTGAAGATACGGCGATTCGCGAAGCGTTGAATGGCGCGCGTGTCGCGCCTGGCCCGTCGCCTTCCACCGAGACGCTGATGCATGCGTGGCTACTGGGCTTGGAGGGCGTTCGCTTTGTCGCGCACACGCACCCCGTCAGCCTCTTGGCCCTGCTTTCGACCGAGGGCTCCGAGGCGCTCGCCAAGCAGCGGCTGTTTCCCGACGAGATCGTGTTGTGCGGCCCCGAATCGTGTTGGGTTCCCTATCGCAAGCCAGGGCTCGAACTGGCGTGGGCGATCGCCGATGCGGTGACGCATTACCATCAGCGTTGGCGCGAGCGGCCCAAGACCATCTGGCTCCAGAACCACGGTCTGATCACGATGGGCGAAACCGCCGCCGAAGCAGAAGCCGCCACCCGCATGGCCGAGAAGGCGGCGACGGTCTGGTGCCGCGCCTTGGCCACGGGCCGATCGCTCCGACTTCTTACGGAAGACGACGTGCGGCACATCCACACGTGGCCCGATGAGCGCGTGAGAGCCGAGATGTTGCGCCGCACCTGACGGATTTGCGTGTGAAGCCATCGCCCCCTTGCACCCGATAATCCTGACGGTTCACGATGGATTCAACGTTCGCAAGGCTCCCCATGGAGGATCAAGGTCCGCTTCTCGCCACCGGCGCGGAAGCGCGGCTGGCGATACGCGCCGACCCAGCGAGGCGTCGGGTGGTGCGCTGATGGCTCACCAAGAGGAGACCGTGGAGGAGGTGCGCGCCAGTCGCGACCGTTTGGCGATGGCGATCGAAGGTGCCCGAATCGGCACGTGGGATTGGGATGTGGTTTCCAACCGGTTCGTCTATAGCGAGCGGTGGGCGGCCATGACGGGCTATGCGCCCGACGAACTCCCGCAGAAACACTCGTCTTGGAAGGAACGGGTCCACCCAGAGGATGTCGGGATCGTCCGGGCCGCAGTGCTGAGCCACCTGAGCGGGCTGGTGCCTGCGTTTCGCGTCGAGCACCGCATGCGCTGCAAGGACGGCAGTTACCTGTGGGTCCTGGCGTCTGGACGGGTCGTGGGCCGCGATGCGCAGGACAAGGCGGTCCGCATCTCGGGCATCACGATGGACATCTCCGTGGAGAAAGAGCTGTCGGGCGTGCTCGAAGAACGCGAGCAACAACTGCAGAAGGTCGTCGAGCATCTCCGCGACCTCAACGACCAACTCGTGTTCGCCGCAGACCACGATGGTCTGACCGAGCTTTTCAACCATCGGGCGTTCCGCCGAGAGGCTGCGTTCAGGCTTCAATCGAGGCGACAAGGCGAGCAAGCAGGGCTCCTGCTCATGGATCTCGACCACTTCAAGCGGATCAACGACCAGCACGGCCACGTCGTCGGCGACGACGTCTTGCGCGAGTTCGCCATGCTTCTGCGGCAGACCTTGCCGCCGACGACGCTGATCGGACGGCTGGGCGGCGAGGAGTTCGGCGTGTTCCTCACTGGGTCCGACGAAGTGGGCGTTTCCTCGGCGGGGCGGAGGATCGTGGAAAGCACACGAACCTGGCCTTGGCCTATTGCTCGCGTCCGGTGCAGCATCGGTGCGGCCCTGGCGGGACGGGAAGCGACCGTGGACGGTCTACTGGCCAGCGCCGATCGCAACCTGTACATCGCCAAGAACAACGGCCGCGACCAGATGTGGCTCGACCGAGCCGCGTGATCATCGCCGCCGCCGTCCGGCGACGAGGCGGGTTTCCCTTGTCGGGTGTAGAAGTCCTGACACCCTGGACCACGGACGGGCCGTTCGCCTTCT
>JACFNW010000529.1 GCA_019454665.1 Fimbriimonadaceae bacterium
GTTCCTGGCCGATGTGGAGTTCCGCCCGAAGGCGTACGCGGCGTACTAGGGTGGTGTTTGGTGGGGTTCGGTGGGGTTTGGTGATGTTCGGTTTGGTTCGGTGAGGTTGGCTGAGGTTGGGCTGAAGTTCGGTTTGGATAGATACGGCCGGGCCGCCCCCAGGCGACCCGGCTCATCCTCCCTCGCAGCGCGTGCGGTTAGTCGGCGATTTCCTCGATCCAACTCATTCCCAGTCCACCGGTGCCGCAGAGGCGACGCCTAGGGTCTACCCCGGCCCGGCTGGACTGCCGAGCCACCGGGACTTTTGCCCATCGGATGGGCTTTCTTCGTCAAGATTGGGACTCTCGGCGGGGCCAAACGAAGCGTGGGCGAGGCTCGTTCGAGCCTCGCCCACCGTTGAACGGTCGGGGCGCGCCTAGTTCGCTCCGGCAGGCAGGGCGTTCTTGGCGTCCTGGAGGTTTCCGCCCTGGTTGTGGCATCCAGCCAGGCAGTCCTCGTACCAGAATTGGGCCGCCGCAAAGCCGATCGCGGCCACGGCCGCGCAGCCCACGACGCACCAGAAGCCGCACCCGAAGGCGCAAGCCGCTGCGGCGGCGGAAATGGCGACCATCATGGCCGTGAGACCGGCGCGGCACAGGTTGCGGCACGCGTCGCGACCCACCCAGAGCGAGGCTAGGAAGTTCGCGAACAGCACCGCACGGATCGGGCTGAGTCGCGTGTGCTCGGTCACGACGGGGGCCGTGGTCAACGGGGTGTCGCCCGGGCTGGTCATCAGGACCAGCATTCGGTTGAGGTCCGAGCCTTCGGGGTTGGCGTAGGCGCCGGGCAGAGCGGCGTTGAGGGCCGCGACGACCTGGGCGACCGTCATGTGCAGGTTGCCGTCGCCCCATTCGGGTTGGGCGGCGACAGACGCATAGAGGCTGCCGATGGTGACGTATCCCGAGGGGTCCATGCCGAGTTCGGCTTGGATGGCGACGTCTCTCGCCGCGGGCGGAAGTTGCCGCTCGATGGGGAAGAACGGGCTGAACGCCACGTCGATCGGGGTGACGGACTCGACGCTGGAGAACGCGGCCCGCATCTGGTTCTCATTGGTTGCGTTGGCGATTTGGTTCATGACGGCGACCAGCGTCGGTCGGACACCACCGCCTCCGTCTTCTCCGCCGCAACCGACGGCAAGCAACGTGATCTGGGCGCTGAGGGTGGCCAGAGCCACGCACGATCCGTAGAACATGAGGTGTTTCTTCATTGATGGACACTCGCTCGTGGATCCGCGACGTTCGCGGTCCCCAGTGCAGTTTAAGGGATTCGGGCCGTCAACGTACCTGAATTTGCGGTTCAGAGCGCAAAAAAGCGCCCGTCTGCGAAAGCAGACGGGCTCGGTTTTCGCCCACCAAGGCGTTTTGGGAACTAGCCTCCCTTTTCGGGCGGCGGAGCGGCCGCAGGACCGCCTCCTTGGTCTCCGCCGGCGGCGGGACCTCCGCCCAATTTGGCAGATTCCTCCGGAGTCAGTTCTCGCGTCAGGTTGTTCTTCAGCGTTTCCTGATCTTGTTTGCTGAGTTCTTGCTTCTCATTGCACCCGCTGAGGGCGAATGCGAGAGAAGCCAAGGCCAAGAGTGCGGCGAGGTGCTTCATCAGCCTCGCGGACCCGCGGCGTACTCGAGCCAGCGGTCGCCGGTGGGGCCGACGGCCTTGCTGTGCAGTTCGCGCCACTTGCGGACTCGGGCGTGTCCGTCGGCGTAGACGCCGATGTTGGACCCGTCCGGCCACTCCTGCAGGGACGCCACGGAGGTCGGGTAGATGCCCGCCTTGGCGCCTCCGGCGCTGGATCGCGTTCGCGCTGCGGGACCGGTCAGCATGTTCATGTTGCCGTACAGGTTGAACGCGCCGTCTCCCCACCAGCGGAAGCACTCGTCGGGGTTCCAGTTGTGGTGCCACATCATGTCGTAGTGATTGGCCTGAGTGACCATGAGCGACTTGGCGGGATTGCCCAACTGGGAGTTGCTGTAGGACGGCATTGCTCGAACTGTCCGGTTTCACGGTTTGGAGCACGTCGAGGGTTCGCCGCAGGTGTCCTCAGCCGAGGTGCACTCGGCTCACCTCCGCATCCATTGTCAATGAAGTTTCCCCAG
>JACFNW010000530.1 GCA_019454665.1 Fimbriimonadaceae bacterium
CGACCACCCGGTCCAGGCCGGACTCGCTGATGCCGAGGTCCGCGCGCATCGCCGACGCCAGCAACCAAGAAGCCAAGACCATGGGGTGAGTGTTCGGCAAGGCACGCGGCCAACCCTGCCGACGCATGGGCCATACTGAAGGCATGCGCTTCTTGGCAGGCGTTTGGCTCCTTCTTCTATCGCTCGCCGGTGTCGCCCAGACGGCCCCATCGCTCGATTCGGCACCCGATCGCCGCATCGAACCGGGCGACCGCTTCCGTGTCGAGTGCTCCGACCCCACGTTGGCTCGCGAGTACTCGGTCGAGAGCCACGGCAGACTCGACTTGGGCGTGGTCCCGCCGGTGACGCTGGCCGGAATGACCGTGACGCAGGCACAGGACCGATTGGCCGAGAGCGTGCGCGCGGCCCTGCCCGCCGATGGCTCGACGGTGAAGGTCAGCCTCCTGTGGCGAGGCGACTTACCGATCCGGTTCACGGGCGCGGTGACGCAGCCGGGCATGATGGAGCATCACGAAGACCTCACTCTGGAAGAGGCCTTGTGCGCCATTCAGCCGCAGGAAGGCAGCGAGGCCACGTTTGTCTTGGTGGACCAACTCGGCGCGAAGAAACTCGTCGAGACCGACAAGCCCGACGTGCTCGCCATGCGGTTGGCGCCCGGCGACCACCTGCACTTCGTCCTCTCGAACCGCGTTCGCGAGGTGTTCGTGTTGGGCGCTGTGGCCGCGCCGGGCTCGTACCCGTACACCGCAGGACTAACATTGGAGCGCGCCATTGCGTTGGCTGGCGGCCTGACGCCGACGGCCAACCGCAACGAGATCGAAGTCATGCGGGCCAACACGGTGGTCCACCAGCCCGGCGAGTGGAACACCGAAGCTGGCTCGTTTGCGCTGCGGGCGGGCGACGTGGTGCGCATCGCGCTCAAGAAGGAGCGGTTCTTCGTGGGTGTGGATGGGGCCGTTCGGCATCCCGCAATCCTCGACTTCGATGAGGGCATGACTTTGCTCAAAGCCGTGAACGCCGTGGGCGGACCCGCCGACCAAGCCGACCTCTCGAAGGTGCAGATCCTGCGCGTGGACGGTGGCCGGCAAGTGCGGACGATCCACGACCTGCTTTCGATCTCGCGCGGCCTCAAAGCCGATGTGCCGCTCAAGCCCGGCGACGCCATCTACGTCCCAACGGGCAAGGGCGTCAAGAGCGTGCCTGCGAACGTGGACCTGCTCATCCGGCGGTTGACCCGATTGGGAGGCCGCGGCTAGACCCGATGGCGCGAGGCATGAACTGGGACCGCACGAAAGGCCGTCCCGAACCCGTCCACCTGCTGAACCGCATCCGAGAAGTCGAGTGCGGCGAACCGCTCGTGGACATGCGCGAAGTCGCCCCGAGCATCCGCATCCTTCGCGCGCACACGATTCCCTATTGCCGCAAGACCGTGGCCGAGATGGCCGAGCGGGCGGCGCGGCGCATGCCCAAAGGCGTCCACATGGCGATGACCGAGGCGTGGCGTCCGATCCAGCGCCAGCAACGCATTTACGACTTCATGATGAAGTGCGCCCTCGAGGCGTTCCCCGATCGCCAGTACTCGTCGCTCAAGCGCACGGTCAACCGATGGGTTGCGCCCACCGACCAGAAGGCCCCGCCGGGACACTGCACGGGGGCTGCGCTGGACATCAACCTGGTGGACGACAGCGGCGAAGTCATCAACGTGTGGGCGCCCTACGAGCGGTTCTTGGCCAGCCCGACGTACACGCTCGGCCTGAGCGAGGAAGCCCAATACCACCGCAACCTGCTCATCGAGGCCATGCTCGCCGAGGGCTTCTCCAACTGCCGCGACGAGTGGTGGCACTACAGCTACGGCGACGCGGGATGGGCCGTTCGCGTCGGCGCGGAGGAGTGCATCTACGGCTTGGTGCATCTCGACCCGGTGCTCTACGAATCGCTTGAAGAGCTGGCCGCCCAAGCCATCGCCGCTCGGCCCAATCCCTTCCTCGACCCATCCTGAGCGGTACGATCAAGGCGTGTTCACCGGCATCATCCGCCGCCTGGGCCTTGTGGTCTCGCGCCGAGACCATCGGTTGGTCGTCGCGTTCGACCCCGAACAGCCGCTCAGCGTCGGCGACAGCCTGAG
>JACFNW010000531.1 GCA_019454665.1 Fimbriimonadaceae bacterium
CGCACGTGATGCCGCTGTACTTGATCTTCTTGTACCGGCCGCAGGAACATTCGAAGTCCTTGACCGGTCCGAAGATGCGCTCGCAAAAAAGACCGTCCCTCTCGGGCTTGAACGTGCGGTAGTTGATGGTTTCGGGTTTCTTGACTTCTCCCCGGGACCAGCTCAGGATGTCTTCGGGGCTGGCGATTCCAATTTTGAGCTTGTCGAAAAGACTGACGTCTGCCATAATCGCATCTCGGCCGCGACCGCCCCGAACCCAGCGGGCATAGGAACTCCAAAGAGAAGTTCATGGGGGGCAATCCGCGCGAATCCCCATGTTACCTGCCCGGAGTCAAGTCCGGTCAAGCCCACTTGGGACGACAAACGCAAAAGTTCGAGTCCTCCTTGCATCCCGAGTCTGCGGGCGACTCCCGATCCGAGTGAGGTAACTTCGGCTTCCGGCAACAACGCGGAGAACCGGCCATGCTTCTCACCCTCAGCACGACTCACGAGCCGGCGACCGACTTGGGCTACCTCCTCCACAAGAACCCTTCGCGGATCCACACGGTCGAGATGGCCTTTGGGATCGCCAAGGTCTTCTACTCCGAAGCGGGCGCTCGTCGCTGCACCGTCGTCGTCGCACTCGAGGTGGATCCTGTGCGCCTGGTGCGGGGCGGCGGCTTGGTCGGCGACTACGTCAACGACCGCCCGTATGTGGCCTCCTCGTTCCTGAGTTCGGCCGTCGGCAGACTGTTTGGGACGGCGATGACAGGGCGAAGCAAGGAGCGACCCGAACTCGCCGAGGCCGAACTGCCGTTCGAAGTCCACCTGCCCGTGGTGCGTGGCAGCGACGCGTTGTTGCGGCGCATGTTCGAACCCCTTGGGTACACAGTGGAAAGCGACGCCCTCACGCTGGACGAACGGTTCCCCTCGTGGGGTGCCAGCCCGTACCGAAGGCTGACCCTTCGAACCCGGTGTCGCCTCGCCGACCTACTTGCCCACCTCTATGTCTTGATCCCGACCTTGGACGCCTCGAAGCACTACTACGTGGCCAAAGACGAGGTCGAGAAGTTGCTCCGCCGGGGCAAGGGGTGGCTGGCTGCCCATCCGCATCGCGAGGAGATCGCCCAGCGGTATCTCGTGCGCGATCGCGCCCTGACGCGGGAAGCCATGCTGAGACTCCTGCAGGAGGAGGGCGTTGCCGCTCCCGACGGGGACCCGCTCGGTCAAGACGAGACAAGCGACAGCCCTCCGGACTTGGACCGGGCCGCTCGCGCACCGTCTCTTCACGACCTCCGCTTGGAGACCGTGGCCCAGGTGTTGCGCGCCGAGGGCGTTCGGCGCGTCTTGGACTTGGGGTGTGGCGAGGGGCGCCTGCTCCGGCTGCTGTTGGCGGACCCGCAGTTCCGCGAGATCGTGGGAGTGGACGTCGCTTACGCCGCGCTTCAGAAAGCCACCCGTCGGCTGAAGCTCGATCAAGCGTCGCCCAAACAACTGGCCCGTATCCGGCTCTTTCAGAGTTCGCTGGTCTATCGCGATCGCAGGTTGGAAGGTTTCGACGGGGCCGCCGTCGTCGAGGTCGTCGAACACCTCGACCCGGGGCGCCTGCGCGCGTTCGAAAGGGCGTTGTTTGAGTTCGCCAAACCCAGTGTCGTCGTCCTGACCACCCCGAACAAGGAGTTCAACATCTTGTTCGAAGGGATGGAGGAGGGCGCCATGCGCCATCAGGACCACCGCTTCGAGTGGACACGATCGGAGTTTGCCGATTGGGCCAGACGGGTCGCTCAGAATCACGGCTATACGGTTGACCTGAGACCCATCGGGCCCGAACACCCCGAGTTGGGCGCACCGTCGCAGATGGGGGTGTTCCGGCGTGCGCATTGAGATTCCCGAATTGGCCGTCGTCGTCCTCATCGGGGCCAGCGGGTCCGGCAAATCCACGTTTGCGCGGAACCACTTCCTGCTTACGGAGATTGTCTCGTCGGATGCCTGTCGGGCTCTAGTGGACGATCACGAAACCTCCATGAGCGCCACCGACGACGCGTTCGACTTGCTCCATCACACCATGAGGCTTCGGCTCAAGCGGGGTCGCCTGACCGTGGTGGACGCCACGAACGTCCAGCCGCACGCTCGCA
>JACFNW010000003.1:0-7887 GCA_019454665.1 Fimbriimonadaceae bacterium
AACCGCGACGTGGGCAGGGAAGCGCAGACGATCATCGAGACCGGCCACGAGCGGCAGGTGCTGATGCCCTCGCTGATCGCCATTCTCGAGGATCGCTTCCATCCTTACAGAAGGGCCGCCCAATGGGCGGTGCTGGACCTCTTCGAGGACCTGCCCAGCTTCTGCGCCGACGCGGAGGACGAAGCCGCCGCCGTGCGCGCTATGAAGGGCCTGCTCTGGGACGCTCATGACGACTACTGCCGGACGGTCTACAAAGCCGGAGTGGTGTTGGGCGGCCAGGTGCCGACCCCGAGCGGCGGCGACGCGTTGCTGGAGAGCCTGCATGCGCCCTCGCGCATCGGTCGGCGAAGCGCCATCCATGGCCTGTTTCACGTCGTCGAGTGGCAACCCGAGCGACGTGCCGAGGTGGTCGAAGCTCTGAGAGCGGCTGCCCAGCGCGAACCCGAACCGCTGCTTCAGGCGTTTGCCGCTCAGATGGCCGAAGACATCGCCGAGGCGCGCTACGACCACACCGAAGAGCCTACGTTCGACGAAGAGTCGCCAGCCGTTGGCGTATCATGACGGTTGTGGCAAGATTCGCCTGGCCGTTTGGCAAGCGCCGACCCGAGAACACCAGCCCGCTCTACGTCGAAGTGCGGGACGCGCTCTCGGATGTTCAGGCCTACGCCCGCTCTCACGGGGGGCAGATCCACTTGGTGGATGTCACGGACGATGGTCTGGTGAAGATCAAGCTGACGGGGACGTGCAACGGTTGCCCCATGTCGGATGTGACGCTCAAACTCGGCGTCGAGCGCCAGCTCCGAGAACTCGTGCCTGCGGTTCGCCAGGTCGTCCAGGTTCGTTAGCGTCAGACGGGAAGCTGCTCGGGAATGCCGAGGTCCTCTTCGAAGCCGGCCATGACGTTCATCGCGTGCACCATCTGCGCCGCGCCGCCCTTGCCTTCGGGGTCGGCGACCACCGAGATGCGCAACCGGTTGGGGGCTTCGGCGTGCAAGGAGCAAGCCGCGTAGGGGCGTCCGCTTACGTCCGCATCGCGAGCATCGTGAACTAACCGCACGTAGAACGAGCGGCCGTACGCCTCCTCGAACAGGGCCTCCAAATCGCCTAAAGAAGCAGGCTGGATGGCGGCCACGACGTCGCATCGGCCCGGCGCTTCGGTCGCCTGAGTCGAGAGGCCGTCCACGAACCCCAGATCGGCGAGCAGGGCCTGGATCGCCGGTCGCTCTTCCAACGCTCCCGCCGCCGCAACGCTGGGGGGACCGACGAGGATCCCCGCTCGCGCCAACGGCGCCAAGGCGATCAGGGCGAGCGTCGCTGCGGGACCGGGGACGGCGAACCGATCGGCGCACACCATGGGGTTGTTGTCCACAATCTCGACCAGTCCCCGCAAATCGCAAGCCAGTGCGTCGTCCAAGACTTCGCGCTGCCGCTCCCCCTGACTCCATTGCAGGTGCAAGGTGGGTTCGGGGAGCAAGGCAACCTGCGGGTGCGAGCTCAGCAACGCTCGAAGAACGGGTCGCTGCGGGCAGGAGACTTCGATCATTGCCGTGCGACGGTTGTCGTGGATTTGGCCCGGATCGGCTTCGCACCGCCCGAGAGCGTGATGTTGCTCGTGACCTCGTACCGAAGAAGCGTGCCATCGGCGGGGTCGAGGTGGACGGTGCCGGTTCCGTTCAGCGCGATTTGGCCCTTGCCTTTGAGCGTGGCCGCGAGGACGGCGACCCGCTTCTTGTTGATCGTTTGAAAGCCCTTGAACGTGTACGTGGTTTCAACCAGTGACGGCTGGCCGCCGCCGACGGGCAACTCGGTTTCCTCGGTCCACTTGTCACCGACCTTGAGTGGCTTGGAAGGAAGGGAAGCCGCTGCGCCAAACGCGCGTTCGGTGCCTTCGATGGTACGGCCCGTCGGGTCAATGGAGATTTGCGCCGTCTGCAGCGGAGCGACCACTCTTCCACCGCTCGTCATCGGGCCCGTGGCCACGCCCAGATCGTAGATGTTCGACCGCACGTTGGCCACGGTCAAGACGAATGGACCGGACATCTGCATGTTGAGCCCATCGCCTGTGACTCGCGTGGTCTGCTGGTAACGCAACACCTGACCCTTGGTCATCGTGATGCGGAACGTCGTGGTGTCGCCTTTCTGGACGATCTGGGCGCCGCCCGTCGCGGCCAGGGCGGCGACCAGGGGCAGAATCAACCGCATTCCCCTCCCATGGAGGGGTGGCCGCAAGGCCGGGGTGGTCCTCATCCGATACCCTTCAGCGTCACTTCGAAGTAGACGACCATGTTGGCCGGCACGTTCAGGTCCGGCCGTCCGCCCATGCCGTAGGCGACCTTGCCAGGGAGCCGAATCCTTCGCTTCTCGCCGACCTTCATGCCCGTGATGCCGAAGTCGAGCCCGGGCAACCCGATGTTGCCGTCGGTTCCCAACTTGAACTTCTGATTGGTCCACTCTTCGAACTTGGAATCAAGCGGAGAGAGGGCCACGTAGTCAATCGTGATCTGGTCTCCGGCTTTACATGCGGGACCCGTACCGGGGGTCTGGATCTCCCAGTCCACGATGTCCTCCTCACCGGCTTTGACGAGGTCCACCAGCTCGACATCGAAGATCAGGTCGCTGTTCGGCGGAATCTTCTGGTTGCCTTGCGGACCATAGGCCATGTCCGAAGGAATCTTCAGCGTTCGTTTGCCACCCTTTTTGAGTCCGATGAGGCCCTCGTCCCACCCTTTGATCACCTGGCCCATTCCAACCGTCACCGCGAACGGAAACTTGGCCGTCAGGTTGGAATCGAACTCGGTGCCGTCCACGAGTCTGCCCGCATACAGCAGATAGGCGGAGTCGCCCTTTTCGATCGCCGGGCCCGTGCCTTCCTTGGTGTCCTCGATCACGAGCTTCGAGAGCTTGGGCGGAGCTTCCTTGGACTGCTCATTCGGCGATTTGGCCTCGGCTTTGCCTCCAGCGTCTTGATTGCACCCGACGACAAGAAGCAGCGCAAAGGCGCCGGGCACGATCCATGAGAGAAGCGGTCGCTTCATACGTTCAATGTACCTCCGAGCGGCATCGGTTGCATGGCGTTTGATGCAACGTCCAGCGGTCCTGATCGGGTTCCCCGCAGGGGCCATAATGAACGCCTTGAGTACCCAGAACCCCTCGAAGGTGCGGATCGTGACCCTTGGCTGCGCAAAAAACGACGTGGACAGCGAGGAGATCGCGGGCGTGCTCCAGCAGGAAGGGTTCCAGGTGGACGGGCTCGCCGAACGCGTGGACGTCACGGTCATCAACACGTGCGGCTTTCTCGAAGCCAGCAAGAAGGAGTCCATCCAAGCCATCCGCGATGCCGTCGAGGCCAAGAAGCGCGGCGAAATCGGCCGGGTAGTGGTCGCGGGATGTCTCGCGCAACGTCTGGGCGCCGACCTGATGAAGCTCGCGCCGGGCGCGGATGCCTACGTGGGCGTGGGCCAGATGGGCCGTTTTGGCGACGTGGTTCGCGGCGCGATGCGCTCGAACGAGCCGATGCTCGACGTCTCGCCCCCGCACCATCGGTGGGCCGAGGTGTCCTCGCGACCTCGGACCGGCCGGCCGTGGTCGGCCTACCTCAAGGTGAGCGAAGGCTGCGACCACCGCTGCACGTTTTGCACGATCCCCAGCTTCCGGGGCGCGCACCAAAGCAAGCCCATCGAACGCGTGATCGAAGAGGCGCACCACTTGGCGGGTCAGGGGGCCAGGGAGATCAACCTGATCGCCCAGGACGTGACCCAATACGGCTACGACCTCTACAAGGAGTTCACGCTCCCTCGCCTGCTGCGCGAACTCAACGCCGTGGACGGCATCGAGTGGATCCGCCTGCTCTACTTCTATCCCAACCGGCTCACCGACGAGGTCATCGAAGCCATGGCCACGCTGGACAAGGTTGTGCCGTACGTGGATATCCCGCTCCAGCACGTTCACCCGGACACCCTCCGCCGCATGAAGCGTCCATGGGACGGCGACCGTTATCTGGCGCTGTTCCACAAGGTGCGGGAGGCGATGCCTCAGGTGGCTATCCGAACGACCTTCATCGTCGGGTTCCCCGGCGAGACCGAGCAGGAGTTCCAGTCTCTCCTCGACTTCATCCGCGACGCGCGACTCGACAGGGTTGGAGCGTTTGTCTACAGCCGCGAAAAGGGCACGCCGAGCTACGACATGCCCGACCAAGTGCCGTTCCGCGTGAAGCGGGCCCGGTACGACCAACTGATGACCCTCCAACAGGGCATCGCCCTCGAAATCGGCCAAAGCTATGTCGGCCAGACGCTCAAGTGCCTGGTCGAAGAGGTGCGCGACGGCTGGACCGTGACCCGCTCGTTCCGCGACGCGCCCGAGATTGATGGCCTGGTGCTCGTTCCGGGTCAAGCGCAGCCGGGTTCGTTTGTGGACGTGACGATCACCGATGCCGAGCCCTACGACCTGTACGGAGACTTCGCCGCCTCGTGAACGTTCGGGCCGATTCGGGTCCGCTGAGCCAATCGGCGATCTTCAAGCTGTACCTGCCGCTCGCGTTTTCGTGGGTGTTCATGGCTCTGGAGGCACCGATCTGCCAAAGCGTCCTCTCGCGCCTGCCCGAGCCGACGCTCAACACCGCTGCGTTTCTCATCGTGATGACCCTCTCGATTTGGATCGAGAGCCCGGTGATTGACCTGCTTTCGACCTCGACCACGTTGGTCAAGGATCGTGCGGGCTTTCGGGTGGTGCGGCGCTTCGCCTTGGCCTTGATGGCCTTGGTGACGCTTGCGCATGCCTTGATCGTGTTCACGCCCGCCTATTGGGCGATCACCTTGGGAGCGATGCAACTGCCCCGCGACGTCGCCGAGTGCGCGCGGCTCGGCATGATGATCATGGTCCCCTGGAGTGCGTTCATCGGGTGGCGGCGCTTCCTTCAGGGCGTGATGATCTCGCGCGGCCAGACCAAGCAGATCGGCTTTTCGACGCTCAGCCGCGTCGTGATGGTGACCCTGACCTCGGGTGCCCTGTTCTTCGCATTCCACAACACCACGTTCGACGTTGCGCCGATGGCCATCGTGACCATCGCACTCGTGGTGTCGGTCGCGGTCGAGGCGGGCTTTGTCCACTTGGTCAGCCGTCCGATCGTCCGCGAACTCCCCGAGTCCGCGCCCACGCCCAAGGACCTTTCGACGCGGTCGCTCGTCAAGTTCCATGCGCCTCTGACCGGGACGACGATGGTGATGTTGATCGGCGGGCCGTTGGTCAGCGCGGCGCTCAGCAGGGCGGCGAACCCCGTGGACGTGCTGGCAGGTTGGCAGGTGGCCATGGTGGTCACGTTCCTTCATCGGACCATCGTCTTCGCCCTTCCCGAGGTCGTCATCACGCTCGCGAAGGACGACCAGAGCGTGGCCGCTCTGCGCAAGTTCTGCCTCACGGTGGGTTGTTTCGCCTCCGGTTCGATGGTGTTGATGGCCGCGACAGGGGGCGATGCAGCTTTCTTCCGGGGACCGCTGCACGCCGAACCCGGCCCGGCCCAGCAGGCTCACCTCGCCTATCTGGCTGCCATCGGATTGCCCATCGTCGGGGCGATCCAGTCGTACCTGCGCGGCATGTTGACCAAGGAACACCTCACGACCGCTCGCCTCGTGGCCATTCTCATCGGCATTGGCACGCTCGTGGCCGGCTTGGGGATCATCGTGACCCTCAAGATGGTGAACGTGGTCACGGCCAGCATCGCGCTTCAGGTCGCCATGCTGATCGAGCTGGGGACGCTCGCCTGGTTCTGGAAGCACCGGGGCAGGCGCGTCAAGCCTGAGATCGCCGTTGCCGCAGCGTGAACCAGTCGATGCCGTAGAAAAGGGCCAAAGCCAGGAGTGGTCCAAGGCCGACGGCCCAGTGGGCGGCCGAAACCTTGCGGCTCTGGATGAGGATGGGATAGGTGGAATCCATCATCCGAACGGTGTACTGCGCCCCGAACAGCAGGGCGATGGCCAACAGGCCGTACGAAACCATGCGCGCCTTCTTGGCCCTCTCGGGCTCCTTCATGCCGAACGCGGTGAGCCAAAGGATCGTGCCGATCGCGCTGAACAGCGTCGGAATCACGACCATCTCTTCGATCTCGGCCACCACCTGACCGAGCAGGTTCCCGTTGGTCCAAATCTGGAATGCGTCCATAGGCTTGCCGTCGCCGTTCTATTGTAGCCAACTCGCTTTCCACCATACTTGCGCCATGGATCCGATTCGGCTGCAGGACGTGCGCACCAACCCCCGAGTGATCGCCCTGGTGGACGGCGCGAACGCCGTGATGAAGGCGATGGGCTACACCGAGCACGGGCATCGGCACGCCCGTGTGGTGTCCAAACGCACCCGCCAGATCATGGAGGGCGCCAAGCTCCCGCCGCGCGAGATCGAACTTGGGGAAATCGCGGCCTACACCCACGATTGCGGTTGCTCCGTGAACCGGCAACAACACGCGCAGATCGGCGCGGCGCTCATGTTTCCCGTGCTCAGCGACATGGGTCTGCCGCCCGAGGAGATCGTCCCCATCCTCGGCGCGATCGGCAACCACGAGGAGTCGGTGTCGTCGCTGGTCAGCCCGATGGCGGCGGCGTTGGTGATTGCCGACAAGAGCGACGTGCACCACTCGCGCGTGCAGAACCCTTCGCCCGCCGACTTCGACATCCACGACCGCGTGAATTGCGCGGCAACGTCGAGCCAGATCCACTTTCGCGACCAGAGCGTGTTGGAACTGCTGCTGGAGATTGATCAGCAACGCGCCTCCGTCATCGAGTACTTCGAGATCTTCCTGTCGCGCATGGTGCTGTGCCGCAAAGCGGCGAACGTGTTGGGCTTCCGCTTCTCGTTGCGCGTGAACGGCACCGTGCTCGAGTAGTCACGGTCGCAGCCGCGCATCGCGGAACCACTTGGCGTGGGTGTCGAGCATCAGGCGGTTGCGGCCTCCCGGATGGACTGCGACGCCTCGCAGCGGCTGGGGCACCGTTCCGATCGGCGGGAAGTAGGGGTCCACGGCCAGCTCGACTTCGGTGAGCCCATTGGGGTAGCCGATGAAGGGGCTGTTCTCGGCTTGCAGGTCGGTCAAGGCTTGGTCGGGCGTCTTGCCCCAAAAGTTGTCGCGCGGCACCGGGTCGGTCAGTTGGTCGAACCGCCACAGCCAGTAGGTGGTCCGCACTTCTTCAACCACTTGCGCGACCCGAACTTCGTTGGCCCAAGCCGATCGGGCCGATGGGCAAGACCACACGTCGCCGAGTGTGTACGGCGCGAACGGCTCGACCAGCCAGCCCGCTCGCGGATCGCTGGGCGGCCACCCCGTCCAAGGTCGGTAGCCGTCGGCAACGGTGGCCTTGAGGTCCCGCCGGTCGGGCAGCCGGTCGTCGTGATCGTTCAGGTAGAGCTGGAACGCCACCCCAAGATTCTTGAGGTTGCCCAGGCAGGTGGTCTTCTGGGCGGCCCGCTTCGCCTGGGCGTAAACGGGGAACAGCATGGCGGCGAGGATCGCGATGATCGCGATGACGACCAGCAACTCGATGAGGGTGAAGGCGCGTTTCATGGCGTTTGGTGAAGTCGTACGGCCGAGATCGCGACGGGCTCGGCTTTGCCCTTGAGTTCGAACTGGCCCAAAGCGACCGTCTGAATCGGTCCGGGCAGCATTCGGGCGGCTTCGCCGGTCAGGAGGAAGTCCTCGCCGAGCGTACTGCAAAGGCCGACCACGCGGGCAGTCGTGTTCAGGACGTCGCCATGGAACACGATCTCGCTCTTGAGCCCGCCCACGTCGGTGGCGACGACGCGGCCGACGTGCAAGCCCGCTTTGAACCGCGGCACTTCGCCGAATTCGCGGGTGTATTGCTCCCGCCGCGCTTCGACGGCTTCGCGCACCAGCCCAAAGAGCCG
>JACFNW010000003.1:7897-20294 GCA_019454665.1 Fimbriimonadaceae bacterium
GGCGCTGGTGATGTCGTCGGTTGCGCGTTTGAAAGAGGCGCAGCGCGTTCTGATTGCGCTGGCCGTAGGGGATCCGCCACGAGACGACCACCTCGTCGCCGATGTAGTGGCTTACCTCGGCCCGCGTCTTGATCAGCGGGTAGGTCATGTCGTCGAAGAAGTCTCGGACGAACAGGCTGAACCGCTCGTTGCCGAGCCGCTCGGCCAAGGGCGTCGAGTCCTTGATGTCGAGGAACATGAAGAATCGCTCCTCCTGCTTGGGCTTGTGATAGCGACCCAACAGCCAGTTCAGCGCCACGCCGGGCCCGATCTTGTGGCTGATCTGAATGATGAAGTTGACCGCGAACAGGCCGATCAGGGCGAACCAAAACCCCGTTTGCACTTGCCGCGAGAAGAACAACTCCCACGCCTGGCTCCACGGGATGGGGTCGAAGATCGAACGTCGCCCCCCGACGGCCATCATGAGGGCGATGCCCACGATGAACCCGACCACCATGGTCGCTGCGTAGCAGGCCACGCGAACGCCCACACCGACAAGGAAGGGCCGCCTGCGAAAGCAGGGCATGATCCAGAACTCGGTGGCGTTGATTCCCACCGTGCCGAGCAAACCGCTGCTTAGGCCGAGAACCAGGAGTTCGGGCTCGAATCGTCGAGTGCTGAACCAAGTGAAGATGACCGGTGCCGAGCAGGCGGGGACGGCGCTGTACAAAAAGATGCGCCACCGGAACCGGGCGAGTTCGGTCAGGGGGTGCCCTCCACCAGCCCCTCGACGATCACCTCGCCCTCTTCGACGCGGGCGGACGAGAGCTTCAGGCGAAGCGGCAAGTCCTTGGCATCGAACACGGGGTTGATCAAAGCCAGTTGCTTCTCGATCATCGGTTTGGCGACCCCCGAGAACACGTCCACGCTTTCGACCTCGACGTGAAGCTCCGAGTCGCCGACCACGCGAAGGACGAACTTGGCCGTGCCGCGCATCTCGAACATCACGCGCATGGTGGCGTTGGCGACGACGTAGCCCGGTATGAGACGTATCGTCACATCGCGCAGCGTGTCGGGCAGTTGGGGCAACAGGAAGCTCTCGATCGAGGGTTGCCTCAGCCGGACCTCGGCCCGACCAGGCTCCTTGAGGGCCATCGTGAACGGGTCGGACGTGATCGCCAAGTCTTCGCCGGCCACCGAAACCGAGTCCAGTTTCAATCCGTTCGGGAGCACCACGTCGCGCAGGGTCGCTTGAACCCCTCCGACGCTCAGGGAGAACTGTTCTGGCACCTGGGCACTCTACCTGCCGCTCTTGGTTCCAGCCTTCACGCCCTGACCATTGGCCGATTGCCGGACGTTGGCGGGAAGCGGGCGCTGCTCGGGCAGAGCCACCTTGAGTTCGCTCGCGCGCCGCTCGATGGCTTCGGCACGCTTGCCGGGTTCGGGGTGGGTGCTGACGAACTCGGGGGTCTTGCCGCCTTCCTTGGCGAACACGCGCATCATGTCGGCCAGGCCGCGCGGGTTGTATCCCGCCTTGACCACCAAGTCGAACCCCACTCGGTCTGATTCGGTCTCGTGTTTGCGCGAGTAGGGAAGATCGAAGATGAGTTCGTCGGCGACCCCGGCCACGCTGAACACGGTGTCGTTGGCGTTGAGCAGCGTGAGCACGAGCGTCAGGCCCATCCGCCGCTTCATCGTGTCGGCATAGCTGCTGGCCCAGTGCTGGTTGCGGATGTGTGTGATCTCGTGGGCGAGCACGCCGGCCAGTTGGTCCTCGGTCTCCATCTTGTCGATGAGGCCGTTGAAGAAGTAGATGGGCCCGCCGGGCAGCGCGAACGCGTTGACGTCTTTGGAGTCGATCACGTCGAACGAGAACTTCCAAAGCTCTTTCTCACGCTCCTTGGCTGGGATGGCGTCGAGTACCTTGTTGGCCACGCGGCGGAGGAACAGGACCCTCGGGTGCGTGTCGGGCAGAATCTTCTCTTCCTTGCGGATGGACTCAGACGCACGCTGCCCGAGCTTCACCTGATCTTCCTTGCTCGGCCGGAAGATGTCGGCGGAGGGGGCCGCAGCCAGGGCCAAGCCCGCCAGACACAGGGTAGCGGTCGCAAACCTCATGCCAACCATGACGATGCGAAGGATACCGGGGTTCGCGAACCGGGGTCCAAGGGCCTCACGACGAACCGACGGGCGCGTTCACCGTGCCCAGCCGCAGCGGAGGGTTGTTGTGGACGATGTGGCGGTATCGAGAGCCATCGGGCAGCTTCGCGACGAAGATCGTGTAGCCGCCCCCGGGCTGGAAGTCGGCGGTCTCCTCTGGCGAGCCGTCGCCGAACGCGACGCTGGACTTTCCGCTGGCGACGCGCACGGCTTCTCCGACGCCGGTCGCTGTCTTGGGCATGGGCAAGCTGGTCCCACCCACCGTGATTGTCGCGTCGGCGGAACCAAGGGTCGCCACCGCCACGAGGGCGCCCGTGTCGTCGTCGCTGGCTCTCGGCTCGTCGCGCAAGACCTCGACCTGCGGTGGCGAGCCGGCGACGACCAGCGTCGCCCTTGCTCCGGGGTCCAGGATCAGCGTGTGGCTCGCTCCGTCGAAGTCGAATCGGTGCGTTCCGGGCGCGACGCGGTGGAACGGCGTCCAAGAGCCTTTCCGGAGCGGCACGCCGAACATGGCGTTGTTCCGTTTCACCGAGTTCGTCCGGAGCCAGATTGACGACCCGGACGAACGCGCCCGCCTTCGGACGCGGCAACTTGGCCGCCGGCTCGGGTGAGCCCGAACAACCCGCAAGCAGCGTCGCGCACAGGAGCACGGATTGCTTCACGGGTTGCTCTCGCTGGTGCCCATCGAGCGGGGGATGGCCCCGGTCTTGGGGTCGGCTTGGCCGATCTGCTGGACTTGGGCAGGCTCTTGGGTGCCGGGCGCCTGGCTCGGGCGGCAGCCCACGATCGAAACGATGAAAGCGGCGAGGGCGAGGGCGGAGAGGGTTCTCATAGGGTGGCTCGGCCCCACCCGACGCGGATGGGGCCTTTCGGATGTGGAGGAACGGTCAGCGATCAACCACCGAAGTAGTTGAACTCGGAGTCGGGTCGGAAGAAGCACGGGTACTGGGGCACCGAGCCGCCATTGGCGACGCCGGGTGCCCAGCATCCCCACCAACCTCCGGGAACGCCTCTCGAATTGTAGGAGACGAACGGGTCGCGGTCGCTGGGATTGCCGGCTTCGGAGGTGTCGCCGCCGACGGCGAACGTCCTTGCCGAAGAGTCGGTGGCGACAAACAGCATATGTCTGCCGTATACCCATGCCGTCGCGCCAAAGTTCCAGAACATTGTGGCACCAATGCCCTGACCACCATCGTTCGTGCCGTCCTGCGGGTAGCCGCTCGCGTTGAAGGAACAAGGTTCTGCGGTGGTCGAATTGCACAGGAGTCCTGGGTTGCTGGCCGATCGTCCCATGTAGTTCTGCTTGCCGGCACCCGACCAGATCAGAGAAAGCTTGCTAGGAGCGGCGATCGAAGAAAGCGAATAGGTGTGCAGAAGGCCGTTCATCGTCCAAGCCGTCTTGGCGAAGGCGCGGCGCGGGTTGCCCGTGGGGTCGGTGCCGATGCGCTGGTCCGGGGCGCCGGGCGCGGTCCAGATGTCCAGGCTCTTGAGATACGGCTCCAAGGCGTTCGCCCATTGGATTTTGACCTCGCGCACCAAGGCCGGCGCTCCCCAGCCAGAGGGGTCGTTCTCGGGCATCCAGTCGGCGGGCGTCGGATGGAACGTGGACCAACGATGCGTGCCGTTGGCGCGGATCGAGTGAGCCAAAGGCAACAAGTCGTCGTTGTCGTTGGCGTAGATGAGGAAGCCGGTACCCGTTTGCTTGATGCTCGACAGTGCCGACGTTTTCTTCGCCGATTCCTTGGCTTGGGCATAGACGGGGAACAGCATAGCAGCCAAAATCGCGATGATGGCGATCACGACCAGCAGTTCGATCAGTGTGAAGGCTCGTTTCATGATGAACTTCCTCGCAGTTGCACGACACGAAAGGACCCGCAACGTTGCGGGACGGCCTCAAAACCAAACGGTCAAGGCTTGTGGAAATCAACCTGAATGATGGCTCTTATCGGAAACGTCCAATCGTTGGTGCAAATGCCAGTTCAATGTTTAATACCGGTCGAGAGTGACCGTGCATTCCCTCATTGTGAGAATCTTTCGGGCTTGGCGATCAGAACGCCTCGGGCACGGGCGTTCCCGAAGGCGGGACGCCATCGGAAGCGGCCTCGGGGGCGGTTGCGTTTGTGGTCGCCGCTTCCGGGGCTGGAGAGACGGTCGTCGTGGAGACATCGAGCGTGGGCGAATCCGTCGAGACGGTGCGGACGAAGACGAAGGACAACGCAAGCAACAGACACAAGGCGAACACGGCCGCCGCAATCACGACCGCAGACAGGTTCTTGCGTTGCGCGACGGGAGGGGCCTCGGGACGGTGGCGATCAAGCGCTTGTTTGGCGCGCACCTGCCCGAGCAGGTCGGCTACGGCAGACTCGGGGATCTTGAGGGCCTCGGCCAAATCGCCCAGCGTGGGCAACGATTGCACGGCCTCGGCTTGCGACTGTTGCCGCTGCCAAAGCTGGACGACCGCATTGGCCTCCTCGTGCGTCATGCGCTGCGAGCGCGGCTCGACTTCGAATTCGCCGGATGGCTGCATTTGCACTCTGTTATAGCCGAAGAACCCGGCGTCTGTAGGTCCCGGCAGGGTCAAACCGCCAATCTGTCCCGCAGAGTCCTGAATCGTTTGGGTCCGGCGGTGCATCCTTACCTTGGACTCAACGGTGAGACCATGACAGACCAACCCCAGTATCGAGACCGATCCGTCCTCATCCACGGCAAGTTCAAGAGCGAGAAGTGGGACTTCGAGGACCACATTACGCCTCCCGTCACCACCTCGACGGCGTTTAGGCTCCGCAGCGCCGAGCGCGGCGCCGAGGGCTTCAAGCAGTTCGCCAACCCCGAACTCGACCGCGCGACAACCCACCCGATCTACATCTACGAACGGCTCGACGACCCCTGCCAAGGGCTGCTCGAAGAGACATTGGCTTTCGCCGAGAAGGGCGAGATCGCGGTTTCGTTCGCCACGGGCATGGCTGCGATCAGCGCGGCCATCGGCATTCACGTGAAGGCCGGCGACCACATCGTGCTCCACAAGACGATCTATGGCTGCACCTATGGCTTGGTCACCCATTGGCTCAAGCGGTTCGGCGTCGAGCACACGTTCGCCGACTTTCTCACGCCCGGTGGCCTTGCGGCGGCGATCCGCCCCGAGACCCGCGTCGTGTACTTCGAGACGCCCTGCAACCCAACGCTCGATTTGGTGGACGTGCGCGCCGTGGCCAAAGAAGTCCACGAGATCAACGCCTCCCGAGTTCCGGAAGAGCGCATCGCGACCATTGTGGACAATACCTTCGCCACGCCGTTCTGCCAACGTCCGCTCACGATGGGGATGGATTTCGTGGTCCATTCGCTGACCAAGAACCTCGGCGGGTTCGGGACGAGCATGGGCGGCGTCGTGATCGGCCCGCGCAGCAGCGAGACCGAACTGCTCCTGTTCCGCAAAGACTTCGGTGGCTCGATCGCCCCGGACGTGGCTTGGAAGGTCCTGAACTACGGGGTCCCCACGCTGGCCCTGCGGTTGGAGCGGCAACAGCAGATCGCTCGGCGAGTGGCCGAGTTCCTCGACCTGCACCCGAAGGTGAAAAACGTGCGATACCCGGGCCTCGACTCGTTCCCGCAAGCCGAACTCGCGCGCGAGCAGATGCGGGACATTGACGGCAACTTCGCGCCCGGCTCGATGCTCTACTTCGAGATGGAGGGCGATGCCGCGGAGTCCTACGATCGGGCCGTGCGGGTCATCAACCGCATCGCTGAGCGGGCGTTGTGCGTGACGTTGGCGGTGAGCCTCGGGCAGATTCGGACGCTGATCGAGCATCCGGCGTCCATGACGCACAGCGTCATCCCGCCCGAAGACCAACTGCGCGCCGGCATCTTCCCGGGTGGCATTCGTCTATCGCTGGGCATCGAGGACCCAGGCGACATCCTGACCGACCTTGAGGACGCCCTCGCGCGCGCCTGAGTGCCTCGGGGACCGGACAAGACCCGCCTGAGAACGGACGCCAGAACTTGCCTACATTCCGAGTGGGCCTACGGGGCCATCGGCACAGCCGTCAACCGCGCGCGGCGTTGTCGCCAGCGGCGCCATGGCGAGCTTGTCGGCGTACTCGGGAAAGCCCAGCGGGTCGCCCGACGCCAGCCCGGTGTCGGCCTCTTCGAACGAGCCGGGGTCGAACGTGAGCTCGATGTGCTTGGCCGCGCCCTGCCGGTGGTGGTGGCTGCAATTCGGGCACACGCCGAGCGCCTCTTCGAGTTCGCTCTTCAGCAGAATTTTTTGCACCCGAGGCACTGGCAAAACGCCCCGTCGGCGCCCCGTCCTTCCGTCCGCATATGGTGGGAGCATACCTTGCGCACGGCCTACGGCCGTGGCTCAAGGCAGGCCTGGCACACGTTGTCCGCCAGTCCGTGCTTCGCGGGCCAGCCCTTGGGCGAGGGGCCGATCGGCGATGTAGGGCGTCCCCGCGATCCACACCAATCCGCCCTCCGGGTCGTAGTCGGCGATCGCCCGCAAGGAATCGCGAACCAGCAATGCACGAAACAGGTGGTTGGCTTGGACTGAGCCAGGGTTTGCTGGTCTGAGCGTTCCGCTTGCTCCTTTGAAACTCCAAACCCCGTCCGTCGTCGGTGAGAGCGGCTCCTTCGAGGGACCGCTGGTTCGTCCGGCGGCCTTGGGGAAGAGGTTCCGTCCCCCGCCGACGATCCGACCAGTCCGCATGCACACGTACACTGTGATCCAGTCGTGTGCGTCGCTGGCCAGCGGATTAAGGAACCCGGCCTGGTAACAGACGATCGGTTGCTGCTTGGCGGCTGTCTCCCTGTGCCAAGGGGTCAGGTTGGGATGGGGTCCCGGCTTGAGCACCATGACGTGCCTTTCGCCCCTCATCGCCTGCGCTAGACCATACGTCGTTTGCGCCGCGAAGGCTCGCTCGGCGATCTCCTGGCAATCCGCATCGGTGAGAAGCTGCTGGATGTTTTCGGGCCGATAGTCCAGATCCCGCATTCCATAGTTCTCGCACGAGAACGAGGATAGGATTCCAAGATACGGGTTGATCTTGATGGTGTAGTGGGTGTCGAACAGGCCGCCGATCTTGCATCCTCCGAATTTGACGACGATGCCGAACTCCCAGCCCCGGTCGTTGTCGTAGCCGGTGAGATTGGCGCGGACGGTCTCGAACTCCACGAAGCGACCCTTTTCGCCCCACAACGCCCGCAACACCCGGAAAGCCGAAGCTTCGCAAGCAGACCGATCGAAAGGCACACCGGGCGGAGGCATAGCGCTCCGGTGGACCGATCTTATGTGAGTGAGTTCGCCCACATCTTTGATCAATCCGTAGCGGTATCCGACACCGTCGCAAGAGACCGTGACCCTGTCCCCAGCTCTTAGCACTGGATTGTCCTCTTCCCGAATAGGGCCATCGCCAAAAGCCCGAGCCAAGTCAGTAGCACCTTCGCCGATCAGGCTCGCGTTGATCATGGAATACACAACGTGCCGGTCGTCTCGCGCAAGTGCCGACGAAGCAAGAGCTATGATCAGACTGAAGAACATAAAGTAGCATTTTTTCATAACAACCTCCCCAGGTAAAGCCAGTAGATTGAACCAGGGGTTGGCAATCCTTGGTAAACAAACTTCAGCGTAGTATTTGAGTCGCCAACGACAGTGGGTAGAACTGTCACAACTTGAACCATGGCGGGGTCACTGTCTGTTGCAGGAATGAGCGTCATTGCAACGGGCCTGAACTGAACATGAGTCCCGTCAAGGGCCGTCAGAATCGAAGTGGACCCACCACGTGCATAAAGGGCGAATAAGTCTGCATGGTCAGCGAGAGTAGCGTCTGGCAAGCGCCCGACGTACTCCGAAATTGTGAACGTTCCCTCCAGCTGAAACCCTTTCGGCTTGTCGAGCAAATTCCAAGTGTAGCTACTCACGTTCGCGCTGAATCCCAAGAAGGCCCGCCCCTGGGAGGTTGGACCGATTCCGAAGGAAGCCGCGGCTACCTCGGGCGGTGCCCCGGTAAGGGTGCGGCAACTCCAGAGACCGACAAATTGAAATGCCGGAAGCGGATCGTTCGGGTTCGCGTTCTTCGCCTGAACTCTTTGGTAAACACTCGGATCGAACTGGATCACGTGATCTCCAGCGGACTGGGGAACGTTCGGCTTGTAGAACGAATCGTAGATCGAAGTGGGATCGCCATGTGGGGTGGCTGCGAACATGGTTGCCCCGGTCAACCGATCCAAGACTTGTTGCCGGGTTTCGGAAACAGAAGCTGCAGCCGAGGGCGACACCTGAAACGTCCCGTGCGACCGCTTGCCGAACGCGTCGCAGAGGGCGATGCTCACATCCTTGAATCCCAGCAGATCAAACAGTTGCATCCATTGGGGGCTTCCCTCACTGCCGTCCTCGTTGTATCTAGCCCCAAGCAATTGGAGGCGGTTGTAGGCGACAAAAGTGAATTGAGGCTTGAAATCCGAAACGACATCAGTCCCGGAACCGCTTCCGGGAAGAATGTAGTCGAATTCGAAAGTTGCTTCCGGTTTGACCTTGATCTCGGCACCGTCGTTCCACCAAGTCGTGGCGATCCGGAATCTGAAGGAGGGGTACGAGTTGGGGTGACTCGGAAGCGGGTAGGTCTCGGATTCTGAGTGGACGATCTCCTCGGCGCCGGAAGGGGAGACCAGCTTTAGGACGACGTTCTTGATTCGTGGGGTCCCTTGCAGAACCTTAGGGCCAGGTTGTGGTGGGTCCTCGCCTGGGATCACTGGAACCGGACTGACGAAGACGTTCAGTACAAGTTCGACATTCGTGCCGGATAGCTTCTGATTCTCCTTAACTACGCCGCCGATGGAGTATCCGTATTCAAGGCTGCTGACGTTCCAAATTGCACTCTCTTCGGCGGACCCTGCGAAAACGCAAGGCTCCAACCGAGGGCTAGTACCCAATGAAAAGTCAGGTTCATCCAGCGGCGGCGTCTCCACGGGCTTGTTTCCCTACGGTTCCTTGGTAGATCAAGCAACACACGCTGAGGATACACTTGATCGTGAGGCCTTATTGGGCATTTGGTCCCGTTTGGACTCAATCGTTTGCGCGTAGGACGCGGCTGAATCGGTTGTCATGCCGGCCCATGGGCTGAACTAGACCCAGGTTCATTGGCTGCAACAATCAGCCCGCCTACTTGGCCATCGGGACAGCCGTCAACCGCCGCTCCGCCACCGGCTGACCCTCCGGCGGGTCAACCCACTTCCCGTCCGCCCGCAGCAGCGCGATCAGTTCGGCCACCCCGTCCTTCTGATCAATGTTCGCCTTCACCACCTCCCGCTTCCGATACAGCGCGATCTTGCCACCCGCCTTGCCCACGTAGCCATAATCCGCATCCGCCATTTCCCCAGGGCCGTTCACGATGCAGCCCATCACGGCGATGTCCAGCCCCACCAAGTGGCGCGTCGCCTCGCGCACCTCGTGCAACACGGTCGGCAGATCGAACTTAGTCCGCCCGCAAGAGGGGCACGCGATGTATTCCACCTTGGTCTTGCGCAAGCCCAGCGACTGCAGAATGTCGTAGCACACGGGCAATTCCCGCACCGGATCCTCCGAAAGGCTCACCCGGATGGTGTCGCCGATGCCCTCGTTGAGCAGCGTCGCGATGCCCGACGTAGACTTGATGCGCGCGTAATCCCCGTCGCCCGCCTCGGTCACGCCAAGGTGCAGCGGATAATCCATCCCCAGTTCGTCCATCCGGTTCACCATCAGCCGGTTCGCCGCGACCATAATGGGCACACGGCTGGCTTTCAGCGAGATCACCAGGTTGCGGAAGCCGTGCTTCTCGCAGATCTGCAGGTACTCGATCGCGCTCTCGACCATGCCGTCCGGCGTGTCGCCGTAGGTCACCAGCATGCGCTCGGCCAGCGACCCGTGGTTCACCCCGATCCGCATGGCGATGCCGCGCCGCTTCACCGCTTCGATGACGGGGACGAGCGACTCCTCGATGGCGGCGCGCTCGGCCTCGTGCTCCTCGGGGCTGTACTCCTCGCGGTTGGTGTGCTTGCGGAACACGAACAGGCCGGGATTGATGCGCACCTTGTCCACGTACTTGGCCACCTCGACGGCGATGTCGGTGCCCTGGTGGTGGACGTCGGCGACCAGCGGCACGTCGCGGTAGCGCTCGCGCACTTTGGCCTTGATGGCCTCCAGACAGCGGGCCTCGTCCAGCGTCGGGGTGGTCACGCGCACGATCTCGCTGCCCTGGCGGTGCATGGCGATGATCTGCTCGACGCAACCCTCGATGTTGCGCGTCTCCTCGGTGATCATGGACTGGACGACCACGGGATGGCCGCCGCCGATGACGACGTCGCCGACTCGAACCGCGCGGGTGGCTCGCCTTTCGTAACTGATTGGGCGCATGCTGGTCTATAGTCTACGCGAGCGGGTCCACAAACGGCCCGAGGATGAGGAACAGACCCATGACTGCGCTGCTGTTGGGATTGATCGGATGGTCGTTGCAGGTGACCGACACCCGCGAGATGGACATCGTACGCGCCACCGAGATCAAGCGCCGCAACATCGAGGCGATGGGCCACAAGCCGACGGCTCAGGAACTCGCCGCGCTCGGCACCATGGAGCGCCACGTCGCAGACGCCCGAGTGCTGGTCAACAGTTTGAACGAGATCATCGCCATTCTCACCGAACCCAGCCAGGTCCGGCTCCAGCGCGAGTACGCGGACCTGCGCAACCAGGCCCAGTCTGTGATTGACGCCTACGTGCCCAGCCGGGCGAGCGCCGCCCAGATGCTTGCGGCCGTGCAAGGCTACGTCCAAAAGGGACCGGAGGTCGCCAAGCAACTCGCCACGCTCCGCACGACCGTCTCGGAACGCCGGTTCAAGTTCTATGCCGAGGGGTTGCTGACGCCGTCCTATGAAATCGAAGTGGTCGGCACGCCCTCGGGCGATGGCTCGCTCGGGTTTTCGGCCGAGGGGGTCTCGTTGCGCGTGTCGGGGCAGCGGCTCCGCGTGGCCAGGCCCGTTATCGTATGCACCCCGATGGACAGCCGTCTGGTCTCGGCATATGGGATGCTGCGCCAACGCGACACGACGATCCTCGAGTTTGGCCCCGACCTGCTCAAGTACCACCAAAAGGACCCCTTGCGGGTTTTCACCTGGCGCAAGACGGCCGAATCGTTCACGTGGAAAGAGTATTGGCGCGGGGAGCAGACCTCCGGGGCGACCTACTCGGGGGAGGACGGCCCCCCGCAGCGAACCGCGAGCCTCTGCACCTTGGAGGTCGCACAGCCCGTCGTGGACGTGAACTTCGTGGTCGAAGGCAAGACGACGTGGTCGCTGGAGTCGCAGTACAAAGACGAGGCTTCGCGGGTTCGAACGGAAACCCATGCCGTGGCAGGCACGATCCGCGTGCGGATCTTCTGCATCTAGAGAGAGGCGCGCCCCGCTTCTGGAGTACTCCGCGCTGTCAACCCCTGAAGGTCCTCTTCCGATCTTCACGAGGGGACGACCTTGGTCGAATGGCGCGATGCGGCCATGCGCGCCTCACCCCAAGCCGCGCGTCGCGCCGCCGTCCACCAGCAGGTTGACGCCGGTGATGAAGCCCGTCTGCTCCGAGCAGAGGAATGCGATGGCGGAGGCGATCTCCTCGGGGCGGCCCAGCCGCCGAACGGCGGCCAAGTCGCCGTTCATCTGAAGTGCCTCGTCCACCGAGACCCCCAACTGCGCCGAGCGGATCTCGGCGAGATGGCGTTGTCGGTCGGTCAAGGTGTGGCCGGGGAGCACGCCGTTCACCGTGATGCCGCTCGGACCGAGTTCGCGAGCCTGCAACCGCGTCAAGCCCATCAGGCCCGAGCGCAGCGTGGACGAGATCGCCAGCAGGTCGTTGGGCTCCTTCGCGACGAGCGACGTCACGTGGACAATCCGTCCCCAACCTCGCTCGACCATGCCCGGGGCGACCAATCGAACCAGCCGTACGACGTTGAGCAACGTGGAGTCGAACCCTGCCAGCCACGCCTCGTCGCTCACCGAGCCCGCAACCCCCGCCGCAGGCCCGCCCGTATTGGTCACCAGCACGTGCACAGGTCCCAGTGCAACCTCCGTCTCGGCGTGCCAGCGCTCCAGGTCCCCTGCGCACGACACCTCCGCGACGACGCCCATCGCTTCGCCGCCCGACGCTCGAATCTCGGCCACGACGGAATCCAGGCCTTCCCGGTTTCGGGCGCACACGCTCACGCGGGCACCCTCTTCCGCAAGGGTCAGCGCTGCCGCCCGCCCGATG
>JACFNW010000532.1 GCA_019454665.1 Fimbriimonadaceae bacterium
CACTCAAGTCGAGGGCGCGGGCCGAGGCGAGGCCGTAGACAACCGACCGTGGCACGAACAACTCTGGGCAAGGGCCGTTTTTGTGTTGGTGGGCCTTGCGGTTCTTGGCTTCGTCGGGCGCGTGCTTTGGTTCAAGTACGGCGTCAAGCTCTTGCCCGCGCCAAAGCCCCGCGAAGAAATCCGCCGCCTGTACCGCGGCTTCGTCCGCTCGATTCGCGACGCGACCGATGTTCCCAAGAGGCTTTCGCAGACGCCGAGCGAGTATCTTGAAGTGGTGCGGCCCAAACTGGGCGAGCGGTTTGCTTCGGCTCAGGACCTGAACCGAGACCTGGAGCGAGCCCTGTTCGGTCGCGACGAACCCACGCCGGAAGCGGTCGCCCAGTGGCGCGAAACGTTGCGGCGTTGGTCGAAAGGTCGTTCATGAAAGCCCAGTTCGATGTCAAGAAGGCACTCGCGCACACGTGCGTGATGATCGCGTCGAACGAAGGCTATCTCCGAGATGCGGCTCTGGACGCCTTCCGCGAGGCGCTTGGCGAAGATGCCGAGGAGATCGTCACGATTCACGGCGACGAGCGTCCGCTGCCCGTCTGGATCGCCGAGGCCGGGACTGCGCCGTTTCTCTCTGAACGCCGCGTCGTGTTGATCCGCAACCTGCTCCGCGCCGGCCGACCCAAGGATTCGGGCGACGTCGCAGCGATGCTCAAGAAACTGGCCCCGACGGGTCTGCTCGTCTTGGTCGCCGACGACGAGCAAGGCGACGACGACAAGCAGAAGACGCACGACCGCAACCGCAAAGAGTGGACGGAGGTGGCCACGAAGGGCGGCGCCTACGTGTTCAACCCCACCATTGACACCAGCGCCGTGAGCGCCATCGTCCAGGACGTGTTCAAGCAAGCGGGCAAGCAGGTCACCAGCAAGACGTGCCAGTTGTTGGCCGAGATGGTCGGTAACAACATGACCCGGGCCACCGAGGAAGCCGAGAAGGTGGTCCTCTACGTCGGTCGGGCCGACCGGATCACGGAGAACGACTTGCGAGAAGTCGTGATCGCGTCCCCCGAATGGAGCATCTGGAAGTTGGTGGAGGCCGTGTTCACCGGGGCGCCAGGAACCACGATCCGCGAGTTGCAGGGATTCCTCTCCTCGCACAAGTCGCCCCAGGATGCCGCCTTTCGGTCCGTCCTACCGCGCCTTTCGGCGCAGTTGCGAACGGTCTGGCAGGCGCGGGTCTGCCTCGATGCCGGGGCCTATTCGGCCAAATCCGCACCCCCCGAAGTTCAGCGCAGTTGGCCCTCCAAGGGCTTGGGCTCGCTATCTTCGTGGGCCGAGAAAAAGGCGTTCGAATCGGCCCGCCACGTGGATTTGGACGGTCTGGCGCGGTGCTTCGCCCTGCTTTCGGACGCCGATGCCTCGATCAAGGGCATTCTGCCCTCGGTGGACACGGTCGAGACGGTCGAGCGGATGTGTTTGGCCATGAATCGCGAACTGGCGGCTCGCCGTCAGCGCAACTCCAGGTTGTAGCCTGTGCTACAATAATGAGAACATGGGTCAAACTTGCGCCTTGGCATGGTTGCGTCGTCTTGCGGCAGGATGCTTGGCCGTCGCCTGTCTGTTGGCGACCGCTTGCGACTCTCGGCCTCCGCGCGTGCGTGGATGGGACGGCATGTACCCGATCAAGATCACCGTCACCACCGCCATGATCGGCGACTTGGTGAAAGGTGTCGGGCGCGACCGCGTGTTCATCGAGGTCTTGATGGGCCCAGGGACCGACCCGCATCTGTACAAGGCGTCTCCCGACGACGTGCGCAAGCTCGGCGAAGCCGTCGGCATCGCGTACAACGGTTTGCACCTCGAGGGCAAGATGGGCGAAGTCCTCGAGTCCATGGCCAAGAAGAAGCCGACACTGGCCGTCGCCGAGACGCTGCCGCAAAGCCGACTCATCCAAGTAGGCGAGATCGGGGGCAAGCCGACCTACGATCCGCACGTCTGGTTCGACGTGAAACTCTTCAGCGAGGCGCTCGGCCCGATCGCCGATTGGCTCTCCGAGATCGACCCCGAGAGCGCGGACTTCTTCAAGGCCAACGCCGAGGATTACGCGTTCGGTTTGAGCCAGTT
>JACFNW010000533.1 GCA_019454665.1 Fimbriimonadaceae bacterium
AAATCAGCGCCAACCCAAAACCGCACGATTCGCGGTGTCTAGGCCGCGTAACGTCAGGGGACGTTTTCGCCACTCTTGCGCTGCAAACCGCCGACCGCACCCGGCATGAACCTTAGCCGTAGCGGATGGTGCGGCATGGCGAAGGACTTCGTCACGGGGGAGGCGAGAGTGAGTGCTTCGTCAGTGGCGTTCGGCGCCGGCTAGGGTTCCGTTCGTGGACACCGATTGTGCCGCGCCAGCGGCATCCCTTGACCGCAGCACGGCCGAGTACGGCTTGTGGTCCGAGGCTTGACCGGGCGCCGGGCCAGCTTGAACGGTCTCGAATCCCCGCGAGAGCACGTAGTCGATGCGCTGCCCGAGCGCAAAACTGTTGCTCGTGTAGCCGAAGCCTCGGCCCGCCGCCGCGTAGGAGTCGGTCAGTTCGCGGGTCATCCAGCCGTATTCTGGTCCGGTGGGGTTGCGATTTAGGTCTCCGCACAGGATCACCGGCCCATCTCGGTTCGCGACCTCGTCCAGCACCAACCGCAGTTGCGTCCGGCGATCGCGGGCGGCTTCTGAGAAGTTCTTGGGCCAGTTCAAGACGTCGGCCTGGCTGTAATGCCCGCCGCAGAACGGCAACAGGTGGGTGTTCATCACCGTAACCCGCTGGCCGCCGACTTCGGTGTGGGCGACGAGCAGGTAGTCGTCCTTGGCCTTCTGCACGGGCAGGATGGCCTGCCCCGTCAGCGGAAACCGGGACGCGATCAGCAACCCGGCGGTACGCATCCGGAACCAGTGGAAGTCCTCCAGATAACGCAGCAGCGGGTCGTCCGGACGCTCGGGCCAGGCAATGGCGACCTCTTGAAGGCACAGGATGTCCGGATCGGCGGCGCGGATCACCTCGGCGACCTTGTCCCAACCGTGGACTCCGTGCTCGATGTTGTAGGTCAGCACCCGCACATCGCCTTCGAGCGGCTCGCCTGGACTGCCCCAAGAGATCGCACCGATCGGGCCCACGAGCAACACAACCGAAACCGCGAGCGGCACGAACGCTCCCCAAACCTTGCGCCGGACGACGGCAACCAGCGACCAGACCACCGGCACCGCGAAGACCGCAGGCCATGCCGAAGCGATCACGAACGTGAGCGGGTCGCTTTCGCCGACGAACACAGTCACCCACGCGACCCAGACGGTGAACGCCAAGGCCAGCCAGGCACCCGCCCACACGCGTCGCCGGGTCGCACGCATACCCTCGGCAACAACCTAGGGATGCCGAAGGTTTCCTTCCTCAGGCTTCCGCCGCGTTCTCGGCCGTGAGTTCGGCGAAGTACTCGTCGCTGGTCTTCTTGCGGAACAGGCGCGCCCCGATGTTCGAAAGGTCGTCGAAGATCGTGTACGAGCACGGGATGATCAGCAGGGTGAGCACCGTGGAGAGCAGGATGCCGCCGATGATCGTGATGCCGATGGTCTCGCGGAACTCGGAACCGCGACCGATGGCCATCGCCACGGGCAGCATGCCCAAGATGACGGCCAACGTGGTCATCATGATGGGACGCAACCGCGTCGGGCCCGCTTCGACCAACGCGTCGTGGCGGTTCTTGCCCCTCGAACGCAACGTGTTGGCGTAGTCCACCAACAGAATCGCGTTCTTGCCCACCAAACCGACCAGAGCGATGATGCCGATGAAGCCGACGATGTTGAGCGTCTTGTCCGTGAGGATCAGGGCCAGCAACGCGCCGACCATGGCCTGCGGCTGCGCCAACTGGATGATCAGCGGGTAGAGCAGGTTGTTGTACAGCGATGCCAGCAGCATGTAGACCAGGATCAAGCCCAAGCCCAGCGCCCCGGTGAGGTAGCCCGTCTCGCGTGCTTGGAAGTCGGCCTGGCCAAGCGGCCGCACGCGCACGCCTTCGGGGATCAGGTTCTCTTTCTCGATCCACGCGTCAATCTCGCTCTGCACCGTGCCGGCCGCGTAGCCGGGGAGCAGGTTGGCCGTCAGCATGACCTCGTCCTCGCGGTTGCGGCGTTGGATCTTGTCTACACCCACGCCGGGTTCCAACGTGGCGACCTGACGCAAGTAGACGGGCGACCCGTTCTGGAACTTGACCGGGATGTCGCCGATGATGTCGGCG
>JACFNW010000534.1 GCA_019454665.1 Fimbriimonadaceae bacterium
CGCGCGCCTTCGCCGTGACTTTGCGCGATCCCTCGGCACGGAAATGGCCGAGGACCCACCACCTAGCTCGCACGTCGGTGCCGATGACGGCGTGCGGCCGACCATCTAGCGCCCACGTCTCCGGAACCGCGCCAACGCCATATTGGGGGTCTTGGTTCTGGACCGAGCCGGCGTTGAAGAAGGGCGTCGAGAACGTCCCGCGAGTGCGACACCGCGGCGGATGTCGTTATCGGTGTCAGGTCAAATGCAGGCGTGCAACGCCGGTCGGCGATAGTCAGATCCAGGTCGGGTACCCTCACGTCCAAATGATCGAACCTCCGGGGAACCGATGACCAGAACGTCTTGCAGTACCCGCGGCGACGGAGTTGACGACGACGAGGTTGACCCGCGCGGCCCCCTCGCCACTGGCGGCGACGACAACGAAACGTGTCGCGTGCCTGGGTGCGGTGCCCCGCTCGTCGAGTTCGGAACAGTCTCTGGTGGTGCGGAGCAAGCCACCAAGGGAGACCTTGACTGCTCAGCTTGAGCGAGCGGGCACACCTGCTCTCGCGCTGGCGGTTCGCCCTGGTCCCACGACGACGACTGACCACCGCACCCGCGAAGCTGACGAGCCCAGGGCAAGTCTCCATAGCAACGGCAGACCACGCCGGGGCGAGCCGGGTCGACACCGCCAGTGGGCCGCATCCCCTGAATCGCCTCACCCTTCACCCGAGGTGTCGCGACCTCGCGCCCGGCATGGTAGTGCTCGGCCCAATTGTCGACTCGATCTACGATCTCCTCGTCCGTCGGGCCTCGATCTGGCGTCGCTTCCCTGCCACACCTTGGACGGTTCGCCCCTCAGGGCGCCCTTGTACCAAGGAGCGCCCTTCTGTCGCGGGCCGCACTCTCCGCATCACTGCCGTCCGAAAGCGGTCTTTGGTGGTATGAGGTTGCCGCGTACCGATGTCACTCCCAGGCGAGCCTGTCGAGCTGAAGGATCGGAGCCGCACGCAAGATGGCGTTCAACTGACGCGATGTCGTCGCGGTCTTAGTCGTCCCCTTCTCGCCCGTCTTCTTAGAGACTATTGACCCGCTGACGAAATCCAAGACTCGGACTCCCTGCTTAAGCCGTGCGCCAGAGAACTGACTAAGGTCAAGCATGTAGACCTCGAACCGCTCGCCGGCACGATGAGGATCCGAAAGGCTCGGATCAATTAGATGGTTGAGCCTTAGATCGGTAAGCGAACCCAAAGTCGTGTACTCGTCGGGACGTGCTTCCTTGTCGCGGAAGTCGACACGGAAGTAGGTGGACTCCTTATCATCGAGGCAAAAGGCCCGCAGCACCCTCAGCGCCTCAAGGGTTCGACCGGCCGAACCAACATTCGCGGCAAGATCGTCCTCGAGCTCCTGTAGCTTCGCCTGAGCGGCGTCGCCTGCCGCTTGATTCACGTCCTGAACACCGGTGAGGCGAGCCTTCTCGCGTAGTTGTGCCTTGGTGATAGCGCTAGCGCTGAGCACGAGGTAATCCCTGGGAACGCCGCCCGATGCCAGGACGAGGCGATCTAGTGCTTCTCGCGACAGCACTGCAGTCAAGGTTCGGATGCCCACCTCTCCTGCGTATTTCGACAGCACGTCTTCAAGAAACCTTCGAGCTCTCGCTGGGTCCTGCAGTGTGACGTCCAGATTGATGACGTCGGCATCCTGCCCGGTCTGCAACCCGACGGGCGGTGCGCTTTGGAACCAGCGAGTCAGGTTCTGGATGGAAGCCACCTTCAGCCACGCATCAGCATCCCGGACGCAGCCGTGTACAAGGTCAAGGAGTTCGGGCTGTCTGTCGCGGGCGATGTAGTAGAAATCATCGATGAAGATGTAGAGGCGTTGCCCCATAGCCTCAAGGAGTCGACGCACGGAACCCTGCACGCGTGGGACCATGCTGCCGACAACTCGAGGGGCGAGCGTCTCATGAC
Source organism: Fimbriimonadaceae bacterium (assembly GCA_019454665.1). GTDB lineage: Bacteria > Armatimonadota > Fimbriimonadia > Fimbriimonadales > Fimbriimonadaceae > UBA2387. The sequence goes on from JACFNW010000534.1 coordinate 1,947, forward strand.
CAAGCGTCAGCCTGATCTCATCCACCAGTTCCGAGACCTGAGCAGCAATCCGGGACGCAGCGGCCGCACCCTGCAGCCCGACCTGAAGCGTTTCCAGGATCGTGTGCGCGATGTAGAGGAAGACCCGATCGGGTGTCTCGCGGCGGTAAGTCTGGAGATTGA
>JACFNW010000535.1 GCA_019454665.1 Fimbriimonadaceae bacterium
ACCTTCGACGGAGGGCCGAATCCAGTAGGGCGAGAACAGGCGCGACCCCGGTAGCAGCTTCTCCAGGTACGTCTGCTCGCAGAAGACGGCCCAGAGGCGGAGCTCCCGAGCCGCCGACCACTGAAGGCTGCCGTCGGGGTTGACCAAACGCGGCCCCGCAGCGACGACATCCGGGTCGGCGAACACCTCGGCGAGCCTGGCAACTGTGTCGGGGGCGACGTACGCGTCGCTGTTCAGCAGCAGGACCAACGCGCCGGTCGCAATGGCCAACCCTTGGTTGTTGGCCGCACCAAAACCCCGGTTCTCGGCGTTGGCGATGAGCGTTGCGTTGGGGAACTCGGCCTGCACCATTGCCGCCGACCCGTCGGCGCTGGCATTGTCCACCACGATCACCTCGTGCTCGGGACCGAGCGCCGTGAGGCACTGGTGGAGCTTCTCGCGGGTGTTGAAGCTCACGACGATGACCGAGACGCGAGGCGGCGTTCGGGGTGTGTCCGCGTCCGAGGTCATGCTAGAATGCATTTTCCCATGGCGAAGCCCGTTTTGACGACCAAAGAAGGATACGACAAGATGGTCAAGGAGCTCGAGCGGCTGAAAGGGCCCGAGCGTGCCCGCATCGCCGAGGCCATCCGGGAAGCCAAATCGCACGGCGACCTGCGCGAGAACGCCGCCTATCACGAGGCCAAACTCAACCAGACGCGCCTGGAACACACGATCGCCGAGCTCGAGCGAAACGTGTTGCACGCCAGGATCGTCGAGCGGCCGCCCGATGCCGACGGCGTGGCCCACCTGGGTTCGACAGTCACGTTGCTCGATCTCGAGTACAACGACGAGTTGACGATCAAGCTCGTGGGCACGGGCGAGGCCAACGTGGCGCACGATCTCGTCTCGATCACCTCGCCGATGGGCGAGGCGATTCTGGACAAGCGCGAAGGCGACGAGATCGAGGTCGCCGCCCCGGCCGGCACCATCCGTTACCGCATCGTCAAGCTCGAAATGGAGTGACGACCCTGTGAAGCGTGCACTCCTGTTGCCAGCCTCCCTGATCGCGGCTCTCGTGTTGGCGCACCCCGGCGGCGGCATCGTGGCCCTGGGGCCGGACCGCGTTCTCACCGGCGACGCAGTCGGCAACGGCGTGTGGCTGTTCGGGATGTCGCGCCCGACGCGGCAATTGAGCGACTTCCATTGCCATTGGATCACCCGGGGGCTCGACGGGAACCTGTACGCCGAGAAGCAAGGCGAGCGGAACGGAGAGTGGGTCGTCACCATCTACCGTCTGGATAAGCAGGGCAAGAACCCCGAACGGCTGTGGACGAGCACGATCGCGCACAGCGTGTTCACTGCCGACAGGCAGGGCCGATTGGTGTTCCCCGACGGCGGGCGGCTGGTGACGAGGGAGTCCTCGGGGCGGCTTGTCGCGTTCCGTGGCGATGGTCGGCCCGTTGCCGGCGAGCCCGCTTTCGACCACGTCTCAGCCTTGGTCTGGGGACCGGGCGACGCCTTGTACCTCTGCGACGGTCCCCACGTGCGCAAGGTCGGGTCGGACGGCAAGGTGCGGCTTCTCAAAACGTTCGAGGGTAAGCCGACGGTCGAGATGTACGGCGGCAGGAGCGGCGCCCGCGTGTGGGGGCTGGCCGTGGACGGCGAGAGCCGGGTCTATGCCGCACTCACCAGCCACGGGCAAGTCGTCCGGATCGCGCCCAATGGTCAAACGACGGTGGTCGCCCGATCGGTGGACGACTGGCACGCGACCGGAGTCGCGGTGCACGGCGATACGCTGTTCCTGCTCGAGACCAAGCTCGAAGGCAACCGGAATCTCGGTCCCCGCGTGCGGCGCGTGGCTGCCGATGGTCGGGCGACGGTTTTGGGCACGGTCGGCACTGCGAGTCGCTGAGTCGGCAGGTGGTCGGCACGTCGGGTGCCACGACGTTCCGGACCCCCTTGTGCGGTTCCGTTGCGACCAGGATCTCGCGGGGTCGGAACTCGTGAGCGAGGGCTTCTCGCGGTGAGACGCGCACGGTCTGCCGGGCAGGGACGTACTGGGTGTGCGAAGGGTGGTTGGGCCCGGTCAGACCGTGGCACCCCGGAATCGAAGTTCGGTGA
>JACFNW010000004.1:0-1744 GCA_019454665.1 Fimbriimonadaceae bacterium
GGAACCTGTTTCAAGGGACTTTGGGGGTCCAGGGGACCCAAGATTCCCGTAGACCGTTGACAGGGGGTCGGCCCCGTGGTATATTGCCCCCTGCGTCACGGGTGACCGTGGGTCAGGTTCGGTTTCTCCACTCGGAGGAAACCGGCAGCGTCTGAGAGCGCTGTGCGTCGGGCAAACGTCTGCGGATTTCGATCCGAAGTCGCCGAAGACCTGAACTCGATCCCGACACGCATAGTTCGGGTTCTCGGAGCCGGCTCGCCGGTCGAGAGACTTACGGTCATTAGTGAGGTTAGTTTGATTGTCGACAGAAGTCTTCGTTTGTAGCGCTGCGGTCGCCTTTTGCGCGATTGCCGTCCCCCAAGGGCGCACCACCCTGCGGCGCCTTTTCGATTTCCTGCGTGGAATCCGTTCGCCCCGTGCCACCGTCGTCGAGCCCAAGGCGCTCCGCGAGAACGGCTGGGCCCTCATCCAATGCGACGACGTCCAGTCGTTCGAAGAGTGGCTTGGCAAAGATTCCAGCGGCCTGCCTCACGGCAGCGAGGAAGAACCGTCGCTCGGCTCTCACCTGCTCATCGAGCTGTTCGGGTGCGAACCCCAGTTGCTGGAGCAAGAGGTCAGCGTCGCGACCACGATGATCCAGGCCGCCCGCGAAAGCGAGGCCACCATCGTCGAGGAGTCCTTCCACGAGTTCAAGCCTTACGGCGTGAGCGGTGCGGTCATCATCCAGGAATCGCACTACACGATCCACACGTGGCCCGAGCACGGCTACGCCGCCGTGGACCTGTTCTACTGTGGCGGCACGGTCAAGGTGGCTCGCGCCGTCGAGACCCTTCGTCAACGCTTCCGCCCGCAACGCATCAAGTTCTTGATCGTGCGGCGCGGCATCGAGAGCGAAGTCCGACGCTGAGTGCGGTGGCTCGTCTTGTGCTCAACCCCTCCCCGGCCCTCCCCAAGCTTGGGGAGGGAGAACGCATGCCGCCGACCCCTGAACCCTGAATCCTGAACCCTGAACCCTGAGCCCATGTCCTTCATGACCCAAAACACCGGAATGTTCGTGTGCGAGACACACACCGAGGCCGCCGTCTGGCAATACACCGTGGACAAGTTCCTGGTCGCAGGCAAGACGCCCTACCAGGAGTACCAAATCTGCGAGGTGCCCCGCTTCGGCAAGACGCTCTTCCTCGACTACCACATCCAGTCGTCCATCATGGACGAGTACGTCTTCCACGAGTGCATGAGCCAGCCCGCCATGATGCTCCACCCCAACCCCAAGAAGGTGATGGTGGCCGGGGGCGGCGAGGGCGCGACGCTCCGCGAGGCCCTGCGGCACCCGACCGTCGAAGAAGCCGTGATGGTGGACATTGACGAGGAACTCGTCAACATGGTCAAGGAGCACATGCCCGAGTGGCACCAAGGCGCCTTCGAAGACCCCCGCACCACGCTCCTGCACACCGACGCCCGCAAGTACCTCGCCGAGAACAAGGGCGCGAACTTCGACGTGATCCTCAGCGACCTGCCCAACCCCATTGACGGTGGTCCGGCGGTGTACCTGTTCACCAAGGAGTACTTCCAGATCTGCGCCGACGCGATGAGCGAGGACGGCGTCTTCGCCATGCAGGCGGGATGCGCCAACGAGAACTACCCGCAGTGCTTCGCGTGCTGCCACGCCACGCTCGAAGCGATGAAGGAGGTCTTCCCCCACGTCGCGGGCTACTACGGCATCGTCACGACGTTCTTCATGCCT
>JACFNW010000004.1:1754-20167 GCA_019454665.1 Fimbriimonadaceae bacterium
AAGAAGCACGACCCGCTCGCGTTCACGCTCGACCAACTGGAGAAGCGGTTCAAGGAGCGAAACGTGGTCAACCGGTATTACACTCCCCGGTTCCACCACGCGATGTTCACGTTGCCCGAGTACATGCACCGCGCCATCGAAGAACACGGCCGAGTCCTCACCGACGCCGAACCGTACGTTTGGACAGCGTAACCGCAACGCATCAGCCCGACGTGTAGAGCCCTCCCGAGAGGTACCGCAGACCCGAATCGCACATGAGGGTCGCCACCCGCTTGCCGGGGCCGAGCCGCTCGGCCACACGCAGGGCGGCGAACACGTTCGCACCGCACGAGAAGCCGCCCCAGAGCCCCTCGATCCGAGTCAATCGGCGAGCGGTCTCGGCGGCCTCATCGTCGGTGACCGACACCACTTCGTCCATCAGGTCGGTGCGCGTGAGCGGCGTGACGTAGCCCACGCCCATTCCTTCCAGCCGGTGCCCGCCCGTCGGAGCGAGCCCGGCAAGCGGACGGCTGTTCGCGGGTTCCACACCCACGCACCAGACGTCCGGCGAAGCCCCCTTGAACGCCTTGGCGTTGCCCGAGAAGCACCCGCCCGTCCCTACGGCAGACACGAACGCATCCGGCGCGCCGCCTAGGGCCGCCATCGTCTCGGAGGCCATGGCCTCGTAAGCCGCAGCGTTGTCGGGGTTGCGGAACTGGTCCGTCCAAACGTGGTCGGGCTCTATGCAGATCTCCAAGGTCCGTTCGCGCATGCGCTCGAACAACTCCTTGGTGATCATGCGGCCCTCGGCATGGACCAGGTCCAGCGTCGCGCCGTAGGCGCGCATCGTGTCGAGCTTCGCCTGGTCGAACGCGTTCGACGAAACGAGGTGGGCGCGATAGCCCAGCCGCGCGCACACCATAGCCAGCGAACTGCCCGTACTGCCGCCCGTGTACTCGACCACCGTTCCACCCGGACGCAGTTGGCCCCGCTCGACGAGACCCCGGACCATCGAAACGGCCATGCGGTCCTTCATGCTGCCCGTCGGGTTGGCACCTTCGCACTTGACCCAGATTTCCGCATGTTGGGGGCCGACGAGCTGCTGCAACCGCACGAGCGGGGTGTTGCCGATGCCGGGAATCACACCGCGATGCTACCTGTCCGTGGGGCTGGCGGCGACCACGCGATTGCGCCCCGCCTCCTTGGCTCGATAGAGCGCGCCATCGGCCAAAGCGATCAGGGCCGCAGCATCCAAGGCGAGCCGCGAGTCGGCGACTCCGGCGCTGACCGTGACCGGAATTCCATCCACCGCGACGGACTCGGCGACCCGCGCGCGCATCCGCTCCGCGACCTGGATCGCCGCTTCGATGCCGATGCCCGGCAAGACGACGAGGAACTCTTCGCCTCCGAACCGCCCAAGCGTGTCCGCTTCACGGATGGACTCGGCAAGGGAGCCCACGACGCTTCGCAGCACCTCGTCGCCCACCAAGTGGCCATGTAGGTCGTTGATCCGCTTGAAACGGTCTACGTCCACCATAATCGCGGCAACCTCGCACTCGGAACCGGCGAGACTCCGGCTCAGGGCCGACACGATCGCCCCGTGGTTGAGCAATCCGGTCAGCGAGTCGCGACGGGCCTGCTCGATCAACTCTCCCTGCGCCGCCTGCAGGTGTTGGTTCAAGTCCACGACGCGTTGCATCAGCCGGCTCCGTTCGACGAGAAGCGAGACCTGGCCCGCGATCCTAAGGAAGACCTCTTGATGAGCGTCGCGGTACGTTCCCTTCGCTCGGCTCGAAAAGAACAGGAACCCCACGGGCTTGTCCTCGGCGATCAGCGGACAGGTCAGACTGGACCGGATGCCCTCGGCCAGGGCCAACCTCGTCGAAAGAGAATCGGGATGGAGCTCCAAGTACGCTTCAAGGTCGTTGATGATGCGGGGTGCCCGCGATTCCAGAACGCATTCCAGACTGCTGCCCTTCATCAAGGCCGAGAAGCCGACCCCGATCTTCACGTCGGGGTATTCGGTTCGCGCCCACCGGGCCTTGAGCTTGGTGCCGGTCTCGTTGAGAAGGGCACACCCGATACGATCGTAGGGGATGAGGCGCTTGAAGGCGACGTAAATGCGGTCCAGCACGTCGTCGAACAGCATCCCGCCCGCCACCTGTTCGGCAACGTGCAGCAACGCGTCGGTTTGCGCGATTCGGCCGTTGAGCCAGGCCACCAATCGGTCGAGTTCCGCGATGAGCTCGTCCACCGAGGTGCTGCCGCCCGCCTCCGGGCTGGAAAGGCGACGCAACGTTTCGGACAAGGTCGCCAGATCGGGCCCGGCCGAGTCCGGCGGAAGGGTCGCGAGCGGCCTGTTGTCGGTGTTCATCCAACCATTCCATCGGTTGGTTGCACACACACCCGCAAGCAGAATAGTGCGATTCGCAACGCAACGGATGCACCAGGCTCTGCCGACACCTCCCGCTCCACGCCCCGGGACTCAGGCAGAGAGACGCACCGGACGCCCCCTGCGCCTCATCCAGGTCGCCACCGCTACCGCAGCCACAGCGCCGAAGACGTACTCGGTCATGTGGGCGATGGCCACCGACATGATCCGGCGGTCGGATTCGAACGTCTCGCGCCGCTGCTCGGTGGGCACCAAGAGAATCAGCAGGTAGGTCGCGACGAGCACAAGCATCATGGCGACCCAGATCCCGGCGCACGCCCGGCCCACGCGGCGCAGCACGTCGCGTACCGGCACGGGGTGCGGGAGCCGGTGGTGGACCCACGCCAGCACCAACCCCGCGCCCAAGCCGAACCACCAAGACGCGCCCACCCCCCAGACCAACGCCATGACGAGCGGCTCCTGGCTCTCGACGACCTTGCGATGGTGGACGGTGAAGTACTCGACAGCCACGTGGGCGGTGACGAGGTCCACGGCGATGCCCAGGGCACACGCCCACAACACACACCCGACCACGATGCGAACGGCGTTCACGGTGCCTTGATCTTGGGCTCGCTCGGCTCGGGTAGCGTGGGTCTCTCGGTTGAGTGCGACGCGGTTCCCAGGCGTCGCGGCGACGAGCTGAACGGGGCCGTCTCGCCAAATGCTAGGGCACACCACGATGCGAAGCCGGTCGCTCCATACGGCGGGGCGGCGCCGGCTTCGAGGCACGCGGGTCGGACGCTCACGAGCCGCCTAACGGCGGACGCAGCTTGGCAGCGAGACGACCGTGATCGGTCCACGCCTCGACGACGCCTTTGCGCATGCGGATCGAAGAGTCGCCCCAGCGCCAGATTTCGCGTCCTTGGGTGTCGACCGCTTCCAGCACGTCCGGCGTTCCGAACGCGCGCAACACGGCGGCTTCGGGCGAGCCCTTGGTCACGGCCTCGGCCTTGGGGTCGGCGTCGCCCATCTTCACCTTGAGGTTGCCGGTGTTCTTCCAACCGACGACCTTGCCCTTGCGAAGCGTCACCTCGGACTTGCCGTAGGTGGCGATGACGTCTCCGAAACCGCGTACTTCGCGCACTTTGTCAGGCGATCCCATCACCTGACGCAAGGTACGTTCCTCGGAACTCCGGGTGAATGTCTTGGGCTCGGACTGGCCCGAAACCACGACAGAGCAAGCGACGATGGCGAGAGACACGACGGCCCCCCAGGGCCGTCGGCCCTCGAAACACGATATCCACCTCATCACCCCCTATTCTGAACGCAACGTGACGCCGATTGGGTTAAGGGTCGGCACAATCTGGATCCCTTTTCGCCAGTTTCAGAACGAGCGACCGATCGAGACGCCGAGGTAGCGCGTTTTGACCCAGAGGAGCGTCACATTGTGGTCGCCCGCCGCGTGAGTCAGCATCAGGTGCGTGTTCCGCCCATCGTGCATGACCATCCCGTCCAACTTGTGCGTGAGCCGCAGGTTCGCGCCCCAAGGAAACACCGGTCGTTTCTCGAATCCGCCATAGCTCACGCCACCATAGACGGCGGCCCGGGTCGAAACGCTCCGAGCCGCCGTGACATACACCGACTGAGTCCCAGGCGGAGAGAAGATGCGGTCGCTGCTCGTCCCCAGAGTGACCATGGGCCAGCGATCGGTCTCGGTGAGCGCCACCCAGTTCGCGATGGGGCCGACCTCGCCCGCGGCGGGGTTGAACTCCAAACCCGCCTGGAACCGCGGCGTGAACGCATAGGCGCCTGTGAATCGCCAGCGGGGACGCTTGGCGTCGGTGCCCACGAAACGCCCCGAAAAGACGAACCGATGCTGGAAGTTCCCCGAACCGAGGAACCGACCCTCGCCGGGTCACCCGGTTCACGTGGGGACGGCGACGGTGCCTTTCTCCTGGGCGACCGTCAACGTCGCGAGACCGAAGCACAGGGCGAAAGCGAGGCCCTTCATCACTGTTCGCTGACGAGTTTGGCCTTCATCGCCATGATCGTCAGCTCGGTGCGGCTGTTCGCCTGCAACGCCTTGAGGATGTTGCTGACGTGGTTCTTCACCGTCTTCTCGGCGATGTTCAGCTTCTGGGCGATCTCCTTGTTGCGGAGCCCTTGGGCCACCAGCTTGAGGACCTCGAGTTCGCGGTCGCTGAGCACGTAGAGCCACGTGTCGTCCACCTCCTCTTCGCGTTGCGGCTTGTTCGAGAAGTACTCGATCATCTTGGCCGCGATCTTGGGGGTGACCTTGGCTTCGCCCTGATGCGCCAATCGGATGGCGTCCACCACGTCCTTGGGGCTGCTGGTCTTGAGCAGATAGCCCCGCGCGCCGGCGCGGAACGCGTCGTAAACCGTGTCGTCGTCCTCTTGGACCGTAAGGATGACGGGGATGACGTGCTTCTCCTTGGTCAACAGCTTCTGCACCAGCTCGATGCCGTTCAGCTTGGGCATGTTGATGTCGGTGAGCAAGACGTCGGGCGGGTCCTCGAGACAGACGTTCAGAGCTTCCTCTCCATCCTTGCAGACGGCCACGAGCTCGCAATCCGGCATCAGATTGGAGAGCGTCTTCTTGAGGACCTCGCGATAGGCCTCTTCGTCGTCCGCGATGACCACGCGAATCTTGTCCATGCGCGGGATTATGACACTTGGGCCCTCGTTCGGGCAAAGTCAGGCCAAACCAAGCATCGGAAGCAGTTCGCTCAGGTGGTTGAGCCGCACCGTGGGTTCGGGCCTCCCCTCGGGCTTCGCTTCGGGCAGACCGGTTTTCGAACTTGGCGCAACGTCGGACGGTCGCTGGATCCACGCCGCCGACCATCCCATCGCCAAGGCGGGCTCGATGTCGTGCTTGTAGGAGTTGCCGACGAACAGCATGCGCTCAGACGAGGTGCCGAGGACCTGCTCGGCGCTCTTGAACACCCGAGGGCTCGGTTTGCCCTCGCCAAACTCTCCCTCGATGAAGAACGCGTCGAAGAAGCCTCCGATGCCCAGGGTCTCGATCTCCTGCCGCTGGACGTCCGCGGGACCGTTGGTCATCAACGCGAGTTTGTGACCCTTCTTCAGGGCGCGCAGCACGGCGAGGGCGTCGTCGAACAACCGAAGGTGGGCGTTTCGCCGCTCGGCGTACGCCGCGCTGAGCGCCTGCGCAACGGCCTCGTCCTGCACGCCGCCGCGAGCCAGCGCCCGCCGCATGAGCTCCGTGCGCGTCGTTGCGCCGGACTTGAGGTACTTGACGTACCAATCGGTCTGTTTGAGGTTCGGGCAGAACTCGTGGAACGCCTCGCCCCACACGGCCACCCACGCTTCGGGGGTTCGGCCCGCAGGGCCATGCAACGCGAACGCCTCGAGGATCCCGGCCTTGGCCGCATCCCAATAGGCGCAAAGCGTATCGTCCAAATCGAAGACCACCGCTTCGACGGTCGCCGGCAAGGGCGACGGATCGGTTTTGGCGGCTTGTGCAACGGGCATCATGTATAGAGTCGGGTCGGGGGACGCAGGTTGCATTACCGCATTTGTAACGGATTGAACCCGGTGAGGAACTCAAAGGTCTTCCAGACGGGGGGTCCCAACACTTTGGAGATCACACCGCCGTCGCCGCTCATCTGGCCGAAGAGGATCAGGCCGAGCAGCAAAAAGCCGCCGTACTGGCGGTTGAACATGATCCACCTGAGCCGGACGTTTTCGGGCAAGAACGTGCCCAGCAGCCAGTGGCCGTCGAGCGGGCCGAGCGGGATCAGGTTGAAGAAGCACAGCGACAGGTTGACGATGACGCCGTACAGCAGCAGACTGCCAACGAACGTGCTCACCTCGATCTGGGCGCCCGTCACGACGCGCAGGATCATGGCGAAGACCACGGCTTGCAGCAGGTTGCTGAGCGGCCCCGCCGCGACGGCTGCGAAGAAGTCCCACTTGGGGTTCCGCATCTTGCGCGGGTCCATCGGCGCCGGTTTGCCCCAACCGATGCCGAACCCCGTCAAGGTGGTGATGATGATCATGATCGTGCCCATCAACTCGAAGTGCTTGGTGAGGTTGAGGGTCACGCGGCCATAGTATGAAGGCGTTGGGTCGCCCGCCAGGTCGGCCATTTTGCAGTGGGCGTACTCGTGCAATCCGATGGCCAAAAAGATGACCAGGCCCGTCGCCAACATGGATTCCATGGGAGGCATGGCTTAGTTCCCCGCCCCCACGGCCTCGCGCCTCAGCCGCGCCGGAATGCTCTCTCGGGCGAACATCTCCTCCCACGTCTCCGGCCTCTGAACCACTTCGAACTCGCCCGATTCGGACAGCAACACCGTGGTCGGGCGCGGGTAGCGGTTGTAGTTGCTGGCCATGGAACTGTTATACGCCCCCGTGCAGAGCACTTGAAGCAGGTCGCCGCGCCCCGCGTCTTCCGGGAGCGAAACGTCCTCGAACAGACGGTCGGTCTCGCAGTGCTTTCCGCTAACGGTGAACACGGCCTCCGGGCCCCCGGACGCGGGCGAAACGCGCTCGACGGGGTACTTGGCCCCGTACAAGGCTGGGCGCGGATTGTCGCTCAGGCCGCCATCCACCGAAAGGTACGTCCTCGAGCCACCCTTGGCAGGCACGGTCTTGCGGACGCCCACGCGGTACAGCGTCACGCCGGATTCGCCGATCAACGAACGGCCGGGCTCTTGAACGAGTCGGGGCCTGAGGCCGGAACCTCGCAACGCTTCCCGCATCGCCGCCACCAGTTCGGCGCAGTAGTCTTCGACCGACATGGGCACGTCGCGGTCGGTGTAGCGGATGCCCAGCCCGCCGCCCACGTTCAAGATGGACGACTTGAACCCGTGGTCGCGGGCCATGCGCACTGCGAACTCGGCCACGAGCTGTCCGCCTGAAATCTGCGCCTCGGGGTCAAGCAGTTGCGAACCGACGTGGCAGTGAAAGCCCGCCAGCGGCAGACCCATCTGCAGGCAGCGCTTCGTGGCTACCTCGGCGGACCCGTCGGCGATGTTGAACCCGAACTTGGTGTCGGCCTGGCCCGTCGAGATCTTGGCGTGGGTGACGGGGTCCACGCCCGGCGCGAGCCGCAACACGAGTTCGGGGCACGCCCGCCGATCCGACAACGCGACGATGGCGGCGATCTCGTCGTAGTGGTCCACCACGATCTGGCCGATGCCCTGCTCCATCGCGAACGCCAGTTCGCCCAAGGTCTTGTTGCTGCCGTGCAGATGGCACCGAGAGGCCGGCACGCCGGCAGCCAGCGCGGCGCGGAACTCGCCTTCGCTGGCCGTGTCAATGAGGCAGCCTTCCTGGTGGGCGATGGCGATCAGGGCGAGCGTGCTGTTGGCCTTGCTGGCGAACGTCAGTTCGCTGTCGGCGTAAGCCGCCTGGAACGCCGCGCGGTAGCGTCGAATCCGGGCGCGGAAGTGGGCCTCGCCCACCACATAGGCCGGCGTCCCGAATCGCTCCGCGACGATCAGGGCTTGGTCGGGCTCGAGTCGAAATCGGTCGTCTTGGGGCTCGGCCATGCGAAGGACGATTATGGCACGGGCGTTTCGGGGTCCAAGAGGACCGGTCGCGTGACGATGTACCACGTGACGCCGATGCCGCACGCGGCCAGAATCGCCCAGACCGTGGGCTTGTGGACGAGCGCCGCCGAAAGAGCCAAGCTAAGCCAAAGTACAGTGAGGATCAGGCGCTTGGTCCCGGGTCTGAGGCTCTTGGTGCGGTCCCACTCGCGCAGGATCGGGCCGACCACGGGCCGATCGAGCAGCCACGCCTCAAGCTTCGGGCTCGACCGCTTGAAGCAGAACAGGGCCAGGATGTAGAAGATCGTGGTCGGCAGCACCGGGACGAACTGCCCCACAAAGCCAAGGGCCACAAACCCCATGCCGCACGCCAGATAAGTCAGGCGCAAGGGAGCAGCAGTCGGGACGTGGGTTGGCGCAGCCACGGATGTTCCTATTATCCGAGAAGGAGACCGCAACCGTTTTGCTCGTTTTGACGACCAATGGCCGCCCATGACGATCTGCGGTCGTGGCACAATCGCAAACGTGTTGTTGACCGATGCTCAGGTGGCCCAGTACAACGAACTCGGCTTCGTCGTGTTGGAAGACGTGTTCGACGCCCCGACGATGGAAGCGCTCGACCAGGCGTTGGAGGCGCACTTCCGCAAGCACGAAGAAGCCCTTCGCGCCGAAGGCGACAGCGGCATCAGCCGGGCCGGCGAGATCGCGTTCACGGCCTACATCGCGGAGGAAGACGAGACCGTGCGCGCGTTCGTCAAGCGGCCCGAGTTCGTCGAACTCTCCACCCGCCTTCTGGGCACGGGCGACACCGACCTCTACTGGAACCAGACCGTGTACAAGCACCCCGAGGGCGACAAGGAGTTCCCTTGGCACCAGGACGACGCCTACACGCCCGTTCGTCCGGCCCCGTACCTCACGCTTTGGCTCGCGATCAGCGACGCGACCACGGAGAACGGATGCATCTCGGTGCTACCCGGTTCGCACGCCGACGGCCTGCGCCCGCACGAGGCCACGTCCATCGGGCTGGTGGGATACCCCTCGGATGCTCCGGATCAGGGCATCCAGGTGCCGGTCCGCTCCGGCTCGATGATCGCTTTCCCAAGCCTGTGCCTGCACAAGAGCGGGCCCAACCGGTCTTCGAGCATGCGCAAGGCCTATGTGATCCAGTACTCGGCCCACCCGTTGTTCCGGGTTTCGGACGGCGAAGAGATCCACAACACGATCCCCATCGCCCGCAGTGGCAAGCCGGCGTGAGCGCGAGCCAAGGCGGGACGGCTTGTCTCCGGCGGGTTGAAACCGTCATGATGCATCCTTGATGCGCCGAATCCCCATGCGAGGCACGTTGCTGAACGCGGCATGCGTGGCCGTGGGCGCGGCGATCGGTCTGCTCGTGCGGAGCAGCGCACCCGAGGCCCTGATGTCCGTGGCGCTCCAAGGCCTCGGCCTCGTCACGATGGGCATCGGGTTCAAGATGTTCCTCGAAGGCAAGAACGTGCTGATCGTCGCGTTCTCGGTGGCGATCGGAGGGGTGGCTGGCAACCTGCTCGGGATTCAAGAGGGCCTGGGCCAACTCGCCGACTGGGCCAAAACCTCGGCGGGCAACCTCGGCACGGGCCGCTTTCAGGAAGCGCTGGTCACGACCACCGTGTTGTTCTGCGTCGGCCCGATGACGCTGCTGGGGTGCCTGGAAGACGCCCTGGAGAACAAGAGCGACCTGCTCGCGCTCAAGAGCGTGATGGACGGCATCTCGAGCATTTTCTTCGCTGCGTTGCTCGGGCCCGGTGTTCTGGTCACGGCGGTGGTCGTGCTGGTGTTCCAAGGAACGCTCACGCTTCTGGCGCGCTACCTGAGGCCCGTGGCCGACAACCCGGCGCTGTTGAGCGAGATCGTGGCCACCGGCGGCGCCCTGATGGTCGCGATCGGCTTGGGGCTGGCCGAGATCGTCAGGATTCCCGCAGCGACCTACCTGCCCGCGCTGGTGCTGGCGGGCATCCTCGCCGCCTTGGTGCAACGCATGCCGAAGGCCCGTGCGGTATCCTGATCCTAGGCGCGCCGCATGGACCCCTTCGAAGACGAGAATCGGGAAGAACTGCTGGCTTCGTTGCTGACGCTGGAGTTCGGTCCGGGCGGGCGCATCCAGCAGATGTGGGTCACCGACCCCGAACTGCCCGAAGAAGCCGAGGAGTTCCAGTTCGTCCTGCCGCCCATGCCTTTCGGCGAAGAGTACGCCGAAGACTTCTACCCCGGTACCGTCCTGATCGGCGCGCGCAACAACCCCAGCGAGCCGTGGGTCTTCGACCGGAACAAGACCGCGTTCCCGATCGACTACGACCCCACCGAGAACAAGGTCGGTTACAACTACGACTTCGCCCTGCTGCCCGAAATCTCGGCCGAAGGGGTGTACTTCGAGCAGCCAGGCGCGATCCCCGTGGTCATCTGGAGCCTGACGCTGCGCAACAACAGTTCGCGGACCATCGAGATCGGCGAGCTGGCGTTGCCCTTCGCGTTCCACAACCTGCTCGACGGGGGAGGCAGCCCGGACGCCGCGCGCAAGGTGTTCCGCAACCGCCTGCACATCCACAAGTCCATCGGCGGCGTGGCGAGCTACCTGCATGTGCAGCGCATCAACGGCGAGCCGCCCGGCCTCTTGGTCTTTCCGGGCGAGGAAACGGGCTGGGAGATGGCGGCCTCGGTGCCGGCCTCGATCGCCGCGCCGCATTGCTGGGAAGGCATTCCCATCGTTTACCTGTACAGCACGGCCGTCATCGAGCGCGAGGATCGGTCCCGTTGGTTCAACGGCCACTCGTCCCTGATTCTGGAACCCGGCGAGCGGCGGGCGTTCCAAACGCGGTTTGTGCCCGTGGACCAAACGGCGTCGCAGGATCTGCCCGAGTATCTGGAGTTCCTCAATCGTCCGTCGGTCAAGATGATCCCGTCGGCGGTCGCGCCGATCCACGCGGGCATTGGCGTAGAGGTCTCCGGGACGAGCGTGAAGAGCTTCGAGGTCGAGCCGCCCTGCGAGTTCGAGGCGGATGCCGACGAGAACGGGGGCATCTGCTTGTTGCGCCCGACAGCGCCCGGGAACTACCGCATCAGCTTTTTCGACGACCGAGGACGGTCGGGTTCGGCCCACGCACTGGTCACGCGGCCTATCGAAGAACTCATCGAGGCGCGGGCGACGTGGCTGCTCGAGCATCAGCGCCTCCACAAGCCGGGACATGCCCTCCACGGGGCGTTCATCCCCAGCCAGAACGGTTTGCGCGACGTGCTCGCCGACGCCGAGTGGTTCCTTTCCGACTACGCCATCTACTGCGGGTTGGGCGAAGCGTTGTTCTTGGCCGAGAAGAACGTGGTCAGCGCCCATCGGGAGGAGATCGAGGCGCTGGAGGACTACGTCGAGACGTTCCTCCGGAGTTCGCTGCAAAACCCGAGCTCCTATGCCGTGGGCTGTGAGTTTCAGAGTTCCGTCGCAGTCGCCACCGACTATGGCGACCCGGAGATGTACGTCCGCGTCGCACTCTTCTACGATGCGATGGCGCGCATCGCGGAGACCACGACCCAGCTTTCACGCACGACCCAAGAGTGGTCGGTCATGGCGGCCAAGACGCTGGCGGCGATGTTCCAGTTCGCCGACACCAACAGGATCGAGCGAAGCGGCCTGCTGCTGTTCCCGTTGCTCACCGAGATGGACCTCGCGGCTGTCGAGGCAGTCGAGCCCGAACTGCACCGAACCATCCTGACGCGCCTTGCCGAACGCTGGGAGCGGCTGGTCGAACTCGACTACGACTTCCGCGACGGGCGGGATTGGAGCAGCGAGCCGTTCGACGACGTCTATCTCGCCGCCAGCGTGGAACGCGATCGGCAGATGCAGGACAAGATGCTGCGGTGCGCCATCGCGGCCAAGGGCCTCGCGCCCAGTTGGTGGTGGCACGGCGTGGACAAGGCGCTTTTCGAGGGCGTCAACCCCATGCCGAGGCTCATTGACAACGCCGAGCTCTGCATCACGCCCCCGACTCCGGCCAACTCGGCGATGCTGTTGCGCCACCTGACTCGGGACTTGCGATTCGTGCCCAAGCACGTGCTGCGGGCAGCGTACGGAGGCTTGCTGGCGCCTTGGGCCTTGGTCGGGCCCGAAGGGCAAACCGCTGCCGCATTCTGCCCAGACCCCACCAGCCAGATCCACGGAATGCTGCCCTTCACGGGCGATACGGGCGCGAGCCTGTTCATGTATTTGCGGACGGCCGCCGCCTACCTGGTGCGGGGAGTTTCGGGCGAAGCGGTCGCCCTGGGCTGCGAGTACGATGCCGACGAGAGCGGCCTTTCGGTGGTGCCTTGGGATGGCATCGGCAAGACGATCCATCTGGGCTTGGTCGGGGTCCGCGTCAGCACCAGCTTTGGCTCGATCGAGAGAGTGAAGATCGACCGGCGCAAGCGCTGGGCCGAAGTCGCCGTCACGAACCGTTCCAAATTCACGGGAAAGGGTTCGATCCTTCTCGATGGCCTGTGGGGCGAACGGTTCACCGTCAACGGCCAACCCGTCGATTCCGTGGCGGGACGCCTCACGTTCGGGTTCGATCTCGCCCCCGGAGTCACGTTGGACCTCCAAGTCAGGGTAGCTTAGTACTATGGAAATACCGTCCATCTGGCTTTGGGTTTCCGGCATCGCGTTCTTCTTGCAGTCGGTGTTCTTGGTGACGCTCACCGTGGGCGTTGTGAAAGCGTTGCGGCTCATCCAAGGGTTGCGCGAAGACGTCAAGCCCGCTTTGGCGAAGATCGAGGCCATGGCCGACCGTGTCGAGACGATCGCAGGCAAGGTGGACGGCATCGCGACCAAGGTGGACGGCCTGGTTTCGCTGACCCAAGGCGCGGTCGAATCGGTTGGCACCCGTGCGGGCAGCATCGTGCGTTCGCTCGACGCCGGGATCAGCCAAGCCGTGGGCAACAGCAAGCTCATCGCGCCGCTCTTGACCGTTCTGAAAGCCGTTCAAGTCGCGGGTGCGATCAAAGCGGCGTGGGGAGGCCTGGGCTTCGACAAGTCGAAGGTGCGGCGGTCCAAGACCGTCGAACGCGCCCTGCCCCAGGACGCAACGGATGGTGCGCCCAAGTCATGAGCGAGCCGTCCCTGATTCGGCCCAACGTGGGCCGCATGGTGCCCTATTCGCCCGGCAAGCCCATCGAAGAGGTGCGCCGCGAGCTTGGCCTCGAGCGGATCGTCAAGTTGGCCAGCAACGAGAACCCGCTCGGACCCTCGCCTAATGCCGTCGAAGCCATCCGCGAAGCGGCGGCCCAATTGCACCTGTATCCCGACGCCAGCGGACACGATCTGGTCCACGCCATCGCCGCGAAACACGGGATAGCGCCAAGCCAGGTCGTGCTGGGGAACGGCAGCGACGAGTTGATCCACCTGCTTGGACTGATCACGCTGGCCGGGCCGGGCGACCGGTTGGTGATGGGCCACCCGTCGTTCGTGCGCTACGAGGCCGCCGCCCAGATCGCCGATGCCGAACTCGTCCACGTTCCCGTGGACGCCGACTTTCGCTTGGACTTGAACGCCATGGCCAAGGCGTGCGACGAGCGGACCAAGCTCGTGTTCGTCGCCAACCCCAACAACCCGACCGGCACGATCGTGCGCGAATGCGAGCTTCGGGCGTTTCTCGCCGACCTTCCCGAGACCACGTTGGCCGTCCTGGACGAGGCGTACTTCGAGTTCGCTGCCGACGAGTCAGACTTCCCGAACGGACTCGACCTCCTGCGCGAGGGGCATCGCGTGTTCGTGATGCGAACGTTCAGCAAGGCGTACGGGCTGGCAGGCATCCGGATCGGTTACGGCTTTGGCTCCGAATCGGTCGTGGACGCCATCCACCGCGCCCGCGAGCCGTTCAACGTGAACTCGCTGGCTCAGGCGGCTGCCATCGCCGCACTTGGGGACGACGAACACCTTCAGAAGACGCTGAGCGTCAACCGCGAAGGCATGGCGCGGATCGAAGCGATGCTCGTGGGCCTGGGTGGACGGTGCTCGCAAAGCTTCGCCAACTTCGTTTACGCCGACATGGGTCGGCCCGTCGAAGGGCTGTTCCAAGGGCTGCTGCGCCGAGGCGTGATCATCCGCGCGGGGCGTCCGATGGGCGGGCCCAATGCGCTGCGCATCACCATCGGCACGCCGGAGGAAGTCTCGATTTTGGAAGAGGCGCTCGCCGGCCTCGCTTGGTGACGTGGTGCCCGGGGTGGGAGTCGAACCCACACGCCCTCGCGAGCTGCGGATTTTAAGTCCGCTGTGTCTACCGTTTCACCACCCGGGCGCGGTGACCTAGTATAGCGGCCCTATCTGCTCAGCACGGCCACGTTCGGGTCGAAACGGCCCGTCTGGAGGTAGAAGCTCACCCGTTTACGCGAGACATCCAGGTATGGCTCGCCAATCTGGACGGCTTCGGCCGTCCACTCGCTCAGCATCTCGCTGGCCAGAAACACGCCCCGCGCGGCGATCAGCACCTCCATCTCGTCGCACGTCACGCCCAACTCGTCCAAAGTCGCCCCGAGGCCTTGCCAGTAAGCCGCTTCACACGCTTCGGGCTCGGGGAAGCGGCGCAGATAGAACAACGTGATGGCGACGTCCCAAGCGGGCCAGCCCATGCGGCAGTCGTCGAAATCGAACACCGACATCTTGCCCTTGTGCCACTTGATGTTCCACATGTGCAGGTCGAAATGGACGGGGATCAGGGGTTGATCGCGGCGCAGCCGCTCGACGACCCGGTTGCCTCGGGCCAGCACCTCGCGGAAGTCGGGCGTATCGGCCCTCGGGTTGAGCGGGCAGTCAATCATCACGTCGCCCGGCACGGTCATTTCGGCTTCGGCGGGCACGATCCAAGACCTCGCGTGGTCGTGCAGCGCACGGGTCAAGCGACCGAGGGCCCGGGCGGGTTCGGGTCCCCAGGCGTGGCCCGCCGTCCGCCCAGGCAGCCAGTCGTAAAGCACGGCGTGCAGGTGCTCGGCTTTGGGGTCTTTCACACCTACTGCGCTGAACGGATGCAGGGCGAGGTACCCGGTGCCATCGGCCAAAGGCAGCGGCCGAGCCACCGGGACCGATCCGGCTTCGAGCAGCGCCTTCACCCATGCCAATTCGCCCATGATCTGCTCGCGCGAACGGATCGAGTTCATGTTGATGCGCAACGCCGCACGGCTGCCGTCGCGCCGCAACCCGAACGTCGTGTTGTAGCCGTGGTTCAACAGGCGCAACGCACTGCCGCCCCAGCCGAATTGGACCGCGAGGTCCTGGGCGATCGGCCGCAGACGGGCCAGTTGTCCGCGTTGCGAGAGTTGTTGGTAGGGGAGCATGGGGCCAGGGTTCAGTGTTCAGTGTTCAGGGTTCAGAGTTCAGAGTTCAGAGTTCAGTGTTCAGTGTTCAGTGTTCAGTGTTCAGTGTTTCAGGGCTCAGGGTCAGGGTCCAGACCATCTTCACCGGATTGCAGTCCGAAGACGATGGCGCGTCCCTTTCGTGTCAACACGCCTTCCTGCTCCAATACGGTCAACTCGCGGCAGACGGTTTCCCGGCTGGCCTGAATCGCAGCGCCCATCTCCTCGCGCCGAACGCCGCGAACGACTTGAGTCCCCCCCGGTCCCTCGACGGCCAATGCGCGAAGGTGAGCGAGCAAACGTGTCCGCACCGGCGAGCGGTCGAGGCGCGCGGCGTCCGCCTGACGCAGCCGCTCGCTCAGATTGCCGAGCATATCCAGCGCCAGGTCTGGGTTGCGGCGGATCAGGAACACCAAGGCATCGCGACTGAGTGTGAGCGCTTCCACCTTGCCTTTGGCCCGCACCGTCGCCGACCTCGCTCCGCCATCGAACAAGGCCATCTCGCCGATGACGTCGCCCTTTCCCCGTGTGGCGAGCAGCACCTCGTTGTGGTTCTCGTCGGCGCGAACGACTTCGGCTTTGCCCTTGAGCAGGATCAAGAGGTGGGAACCGGGCGCACCTTCGGTCACGAGCGCCTCGCCGGCGGCGAAACGCCTCCGCACACAGGCGGAGGCGATTTCGCGGAGGGCCCGTTCGCTGAGCGATCGGAAGAGATGCAGTTGTCGCAAGGCGAAGAGATCGTCCATCGGTCTACCGGCGCACGCCGACCAGCGTTCGCTTCCAGTATCCCCCCAAGTCGCTGATCTGAACGCCGCCGCGAGTGGAGTGCATGAACTTCCCACCACCGATGTACAGACCCGTGTGACCCACGGCTTTGCCCATCGCTTGGAAGTACAGACGGTCGCCGGGGCGCATCTCTTCCAACTTGGTCACGGCGAAGCCCACGGTGGATTGTTGCGCGGCCGTCCGAGGCAGGTTCACACCGTACTTCTTGAACAGGCTCTGCACGTAGCCGGAGCAGTCCACGCCCTTCTCCAGGTTCGTGCCGCCCCACTTGTAGGGTGTGCCCAGGAAGCGCTTGCCATAAGCGATCAGGTCTTCGGCGTAGTCGCCCATCACAGGCTGGCCCGAGTTGAACGTTCGGCCCACGGTGCCGCTCATGGCCGTCGAGGGCTTGGGCGCCGGCTTGGCCGGGGTCGTCGGACGCGTAGTGCCCGTGGGCGAAGGAGCCGGAGCGGGAGGAGCCACGCTTCCCGGCACCTGCACGGCCACGTACTCGGTGTACGCTTCGAACCCGGCTTCGTCGCGCACACCCAACCGCACCTTGTAGCTCATGGTCTGCCAGCCGGGGTTGGCGGGGAAGTCCACCGAGCCCGCCACCTCGCCGGAACCGGGAGAGGTCGTCGCCGCCGCGTAGCGCACGCGGCCATCGGGCCCCGACCACTCGGCCCAGGCGTCGGCCAGCGGGTACTTGCTCGAAGCGGAAGCGGAAAACGGCAGGCTCTGACCCGAGGCTCGGGCCTCGCCTTCCATGTCCAACGCGGCCAGGCGCAGGCTGCTCAAGGGTTTAGGGCCCGCCGTGCCCGAGAAGTTCTGCATGGGCACCAAGGACGTCGGGGTCGAGGGGCTGGACCACGTCAGGCGCACGCCGCCCGTGTGCGATGCCGAGTAGTGCTCCAGGCGGAACGCGTACCGGCGACCGGCCTGCAGCATTACCTTGCCGTAGCGCTGGGGCTGGGTGTTGGATCGGCGCTGCGACACCACGGTCTGGCCGTCCAGGGTCAAGGCGTACTCGCCCATGCTGGCCACCTGCAGCGTGTACTCCTCGCTGAACTCGGGCGTCAGCCAGCCTTCCCACACCACGCCATAGCCGCCGGGCGAACCGAACGGATGGCCCGCCAGGTCCACGGTCGGCTCGGAGCGTAACGTGGTCATCGAGCGGAAGCGGTCGTCGGAGTAATAAGTGGCGCGCAGGCCGTTGCCGTTGGCGGCCACGCCGCGACCCATCACCACCACCGATCGCTCGCCCGCCACGCGGACCTGACCGTCGGCCAAGGAGAACTCGACGCGCACTTGCTGCACGCGGTCGGCTGGAGTCGTGTTGGCGGGGAAGCGCAACGCCTGCACCCAGTCGCGATCGTTGGCGTCGGCTTCGTTGTCGGCATCGCCGCGCGTCAAGCCGACCTTCTCTTCGGAACCGTCGTGTCGGGTCACCACGGCCCACACATCGGAGGGCTCCACGCCTTGCGGGAAACGTGCTTCGACCAGCACGTTGCCGCCTCGGTGGGTCAGGCGGTCGGTGGAGACCGTCGCCGTTTGGGATTGGGCCAGGGCCCCTGCCGCTGTCAGGGCCAGGACTGCTCGAGATCGGTTGTGGTTGCGCATCGCTTGTTCCTCCGGCCCTCCGCGTGGGCCAGGGAGATTTTCGAACGCGATACTCACCGATTGTGTGATCTGTATCACATTGAGTAGGACCGGGCGGGACCCGCGGCAAATCCCGGTGACCAAGTACAATCTGCGCCAAACCATGAAGGTGCTCGTTGCGGACAAGTTCGAGAAAAGCGGCCTGGAAGGCCTGAAGCAGATTGGCGCGGAAGTCGTGTACGAACCCGACTTGAACGGGGACGACCTCGCCCGTCGCCTGAAGGAAACGGGCGCGAAGGTGTTGATCGTCCGTTCGACGAAGGTGACGGCCCCGATGCTCGACGGTGTGCCGTTGGGCTTGATCATCCGAGCGGGAGCCGGCTACAACACCATAGACGTGGCGGCTGCGAGCGCGTTGGGCATCCTCGTTTCGAACTGCCCCGGCAAGAACGGCAAGGCTGTGGCCGAACTCGCGTTCGGCTTGATGCTCGCCGCCGATCGCCGCATTCCCGACAACGTGAACGAACTCCGCGAGGGCCGTTGGAACAAGAAGGCGTTCAGCGCGGGGCGCGGTCTGCACGGCCGAATGCTGGGCCTGATCGGCATGGGCAACATCGGTCAGGAGATGATCCCCCGCGCCAAGGCGTTCGGCATGTACGTCAACTGCTACAGCCGTTGGATGCTGCCCGAAGTGGCGGCGGCGCTCGGCATCGGACGTTCGGACACATTGCTCGAAGTCGCCAAACAGTCCGACTTCGTCTCCGTCCACGTGGCCCTGACTCCCGAGACGAAGGGGCTGATCGGTCGCGAGT
>JACFNW010000536.1 GCA_019454665.1 Fimbriimonadaceae bacterium
CACGCAGGGGAGTTGGGGTCCGAGAGACGATCACGCGCCCGCGTGCCGATACACGTCCCAGCCGAGGTACGTCTCCAGCGCGTCCGCGACGGCGTCCGCCACCACCGAGCCGCTGAACGCCACGTGGTGCTCGAAGCCTTCGCGGCACACATAGCGCAACAGTTCCTGCAGGCGGGGCACCTCGACCACTCCAAATCCGCCGAACGTCGAGAGCACGTCCGAGGTCACGCGGCCTTCGCCCACGTAGGCCCGAACGCGCCCGTGCTGGTCGTCGGTCGAGACGCGCGCGAACGTAAAGGGGCCGGGGCGCATGCGGCCCACGATCGTGCCGTAGGTGTTCTCCTTGCCCACCGTGCCAGCGATGATCTCCTGGTAGTCCATGCGCTGCTCTTCGAACACGGCTTTGGGCAGGTTGGAGCAGTGGAACACCACGGCCTTGTCGGGGTCGTCGCCGTAGTTGTTGTTCCAATCGAGAAGCGCCGAGGGCGAACCGGAGGCCAACTGCAGCGCCAACATCGAGACCGTGCCGGCCACATCCGTTTCGCACGCGCTCGCCATCAGGCCATTGGACATCATGGACATCAGCGTGCAGGGCACCACGCCGTAGAACTCCTCCAGCGCCGTCCAGCATTGGATGGCCGAGGCGATCAGGCCGTTGTCGTGCATCCATCGGTCGAGCGCCGCGCCCAGACGGGCCATCTTGTCGAGGCTGGCTTCCGGGATGCCAGAGGTCTCCGTATAGCCGCGGATCGCGTCGAGCTTCTCCCGCACTCGGGGGTCGTCGGCGGCGAACCCGTGGGCCCAGCCCAGCAGTTCCGAAAGGTCGAGCGTGTCCACCGTAATGCCCGACGCTTCGAGCAGCTTCTCGCTGTAGCGCACCGTGTTGAACGCGCCCGGCCTGGCCCCCACGGCACCGATGCGCGCGCCTTTCAGCCCGCGGACCACGCGGCACGTCGCGGCGAAGCGTTGCAGGTCGGCGCGGAACACGTCGTTCTCCGGGTCCACGGTGTGCAGCGTGGTGAGCGAGAACGGGATGCCGTACTGGCGCAGGTTGTTGCAGACCGACATCTTGCCGCAAAAACTGTCCCGGCGGTCCGTGATCGTCATGCGCTTCGAATCGTCGCCGAACGCATGGACCAGCACGGGCACCTGTAGCCCGGACATGCGGATGGCGTTGGCCACGGCCCGCTCGTCGCCAAAGTTGGGCAGCGTGACCAGAATGCCGTCAAGCCGCCACCGCTCGTGGTCGAACAGCGAGGCGCAGCGGCGGGCGTCGTCCAGGGTCTCGACCGTGCCGGATTGCGGGTCGGTCTCGGGCAGGATGACGGCGTCGATTCGCTCCTCTTCCAGCACGCGCAGGATGGTTCGTCGGCCCGCTTCGCACAGGTGCGAGGGGAAGAAGCCACGGTTGCCCACGATGACGCCAAGAGTCGGACGCTTCATGCGTTGAGCGTAGCACGGTCGGGGCAGCCTGGGCTACGCCTGCGCCCAGCGGTAACATCTGGGGCGATGACGACCCTGCGCGATGCGCTGATCCAAGGCTTCGAGTACGACCTGTGGGCGAACCTCAAGTGGATGGCCCACCTGGAGCAACGCGGCTGGCCCGAGCCCGAGCGCGGCATCTTCTGCCACATCTTGGCGGCCCAGAACACGTGGGAGTTGCGGCTGCGGGGCGAGTCGCCCACCAGCCTTGTCGCGCCCGAGCCGAGCGAGGCTTCCCTTCTCGACCTGCACACGCGATGGGTCGGGTCTCTTGAAGGCGACGTCGAGCGCGTGATCGCCTACAAACGCACGACCGGCGAGGCGCGGTCCATGTCCGTTCACGCCATCGCGCGGCACGTGATCAACCACGGCACCTATCACCGGGGCGAACTGCGCGGCCTCTGCCGCGCCGGTGGCGAAGAGGGCTTCCCGGAGACGGATATGGCCGGTTTCTTTGCGAGCTGACTGCCCGCTTGGGCTCTGGCCTAGGGACTACACGACTTCCGAGTAGCGGCGCAACGCGAACAGCCCGTCTGACGAGGCGCGCTTCAAGCGAGGCGAGAGCCAGAACAGGCGATCCGCTTCGCGCTCTCGGGCGATTTGGCCCGGTGT
>JACFNW010000537.1 GCA_019454665.1 Fimbriimonadaceae bacterium
AAGACGGGCGTTAACATCGTCCGACGCGCGCTCGAAGAGCCGCTGCGCCAGATCGCGGAGAACGCGGGCCTGGAAGGCAGCGTGGTTGTCGAGAAGGTCAAGGGCCTTCCGTTCGGCCAGGGCCTGAACGCCGCGACGGGCGAGTATGTCGAGATGACCAAGGCGGGCATCATTGATCCAGCCAAGGTGACTCGCTCGACGATC
Organism: Fimbriimonadaceae bacterium; assembly: GCA_019454665.1. Classification (GTDB taxonomy): domain Bacteria; phylum Armatimonadota; class Fimbriimonadia; order Fimbriimonadales; family Fimbriimonadaceae; genus UBA2387. The sequence goes on from JACFNW010000537.1 coordinate 205, forward strand.
CAGAACGCGGCCTCCATCGCGGGCCTCGTGCTCACCACGGAGACGTTGGTGGTCGAGAAGCCCGAGAAGAAAAAGGCTCCCATGCCCGGCGGTCACGGCGGCGGCATGGACGACATGGACTTCTAAGGTCTGGTCAGCATCACGCTTAGGTCCCGTGGGTCGTTCTCGACCCGCGGGACTTTTCGCTTCAGGTCTAGCGAGGTTTGTGCCCGTCGTTGCGCGCGTTCAACCTGGCGCGGGTCATCCGCTCGCGCAGGCCGCCCTCTTTGAGGAACGCCTTCTCCAGCGCGCGGATCTGCTGGTCGAGCAGGTAGTTGGCTTGATGGATGAGGCAGATCGCGATGTTCGCGACCACCTCGGCGGCGCGAGTCTCGAGATAAGTCCTATAGGTCTCATACGACTCATCCGCCGAGCGGCCGAGCCCCCGAACGAACAGAGCTTTCCGGTCGTTCTTGTCCCACAGGGGCAGGTCGCGAACGAGCAGGAAGTCGCGGTAGTCCTCAAGCAACTCCTCCAGGCTGGCCCGCGCGACGTTCGTGAGCTTGATTTCGGTCTCCTTGGAGGTGCCCGATGCCATGCTGGCCTCGATGATGTTCTGCTTGCCCGACCTGGCAGCTTGGATCATCTGGTCCACGGTGCGATCCCGCTGGTCCAAAAACCTCTCGCAGAACAGTTGCGTCACCTGAAAGACGATGAGCGCCTTGCGATAGGAAAGTAGGTCTCGATAGCCGCCGTGCGAAGGAATGAACCCGTCCATGACACCTTGGGTTGCGGCAGATTACCAGGTAACTTCGGACGCATGACGTTCGACGACCTCATCGCCGCGTGGCGAACGAACAACGCCGTCAACCTGCAGTTGCTCGACATGTGCACCCTTCTCCAACGAACGCCGCACCGAGTAAGATGACAGGCGTTCCCATTCGGAACGCACACGTGGAGCTTCATGATGGTAGGTTCGATTTGCTCGGCAGTCCTGGTCTCCGCCACCTTGGCGCAGGCTCAAACCGCGACGCGCGACCCGTGGGTTGCGGCGCTTGAATCGGTCAAAGCCCCCGTGGTGATTGATCTGCCGAGCGACTTGGGGTTCGTGCCCAACGTCGGTCCCGCGATCCGGACGCGCGAAGGCTTCCAAGTGTTCGGCGCCATGATGGCGCGGGAGATGTTCGAAGTCGAGGACGCCTATGTTTTCGTTCAATCCCGCGAACCGGGCTTTGGGCCGGGACTGTTGAGAGGAGACCTCGTCGCCGAGTGGCTGTCGTCCGAAGCGCCTTCCGTCGAGAAGCAACTGCTGGAGAGCCACCTCGACCTGCGGGATGTCAACCCATTGGGGATGACCAGTCTCGCCAGGTGCCTCAGGCACCCCGATGGTACGGTTCAGAAGTTCGTCAACGGGGAAGAGGTTCAGATGCGTTTGGCCCCGACCCTCGTCATTCAACTGCCGGGCGAGTTGGGCCGAGCAGCGGGACGCCCCGAGATCGCCCTCTCCGCAGGACGCGGATACGAGGAGCACAACAACCCCGCCCGCTCCGACTCAAGAAACAGTGTTCGCCGCGAAGTTGGGGGCACGCCGTTGCCCACGGAGGTTGCAGCCGGGGACTTGGACTTCGGCGACGGGCGCGTTGCCCAAGTGAGAGACGTTCTGGCGCAAGCCGAGAAACTCTGGAACGTGCGCTACCGCCTGGACTCCCGGCTTCTGAACGAATAGGTGTTCATCAAGGGCAAGTTCACCGAAGAGCGCTTTGAAAAGGCGATGGGGAGGCTTGCCCAGACCGTGGCCTACCGTGTGATCAAGGAACACGACGAAACGCCTGCCGCCAAGACGAAAGAGGCCAAGGAACGCATTCTTAGTGGACTGGTGAACAACTTGACGCCGGCCCTCAAGGACTTGTA
>JACFNW010000538.1 GCA_019454665.1 Fimbriimonadaceae bacterium
CACACCGAACGTGTACGCGTTCCCGGTGCGCAGCCGAGGCGTCAACCCTCGTGGCGAGCGACTGACCGAGTTCGTCGGCGGATCGGTGCGCTTCCTGACGGCCGCGAAGCGGACGCCGCTGTTGGCGTTCGAGTACGAGGGCGACGTGTACACCATGACGCCCGGCCAGCCCGCCGCCAAGATCGGCATCGTGGCCACGCTCGACGACAAGGTGACCTACGATGAGCGGCTGGTGCTGACCTCCGGCGCGGCGCAGGCATCTCTCGACGCCAAGGGCGAGAACGTGGTCTTCCAGATCCGGGGCGAGCTGTGGTCGGTGCCCGTGAAGAAGGGCAAGGGCCCGAACAAGGACGACGCCACGCAACTCACGGATTGGCCGGGAGTGGACGCGAACCCGCTGGTGCATCCCCGCGCGGGCAAGGCGTTCTTCACCTCGGACCGCGAAGGTTCGGAGCGCCTGTATGTCTTGGATTTGGCGACCAAGGAAGTCACCCCGGTCAGCCAGCGCGACAGCGACGTCGCCAACGTCAAGCTCACGCCAGACGGCCAGAACGTGTCGTTCTTCATCACAGGCGCCGAGGGCGGGCTGTACACCTATCCCGTGGACGGGGGCTCGGTGGTCCGCGTCTTCGCCATGCCCGGCCAGTACCGATTCGGCAGCCAGTCGGACTACGCGTGGAGCCCGGACGGCCGCTTCGTCGCCTACGTCAACAACGCCAACGGCGTGACGACGAACATCCACATCTACGACACGCGGGAAAACAAGGACACGAACATCACGCGGCTGAACGCCTCGCACCGCTCGCCCGAGTGGTCGGCCGACGGCAAGTTCCTGTACTTCGCCAGCGACCGCGACGGCGACGGCATGTATCGCGTGGCGCTGAAGCGCCGGTCGTTCCGCGACCCCGATTACGACCTCAAGTACGAGAAGCCGAAGGACTCCGTGACCGTGGAGATCGAGTTCGAGGACATCGAGGACCGCATCACCCGGTTCGGAAGCCAAACGGGTGTCGGCGCGATCACGTTCGACGCCGAGAACGGCGACGTGTTGTTCCTTCAGGGCGGCGACATCACCAAGGTGGGCTACGATGGCGAGGGTGTCACCAAGTTCACGAGCGGCGGCGGCATCGGCGCGTTCTCGATCAGCTTGGACACCAAGAACCTGGTGTACGTCCAGAACGGCACGATCTCGATCATGAACCACCGGGCGGGCAACCGCCCCGTGACGCGGGTGGACTTCCGCGCCGATTGGACGCGCGATGTCCGCCTGGAGCGCAAGGCCGCGTTCTACGAGTTCTGGCGCGAGTACAACCGCAGCTTCTACGACGCCAACTTCCACGGGCGCGATTGGCTTCAGACGCGCAAGCGGTACGAGCCCCTGCTCGAGGCCGTGGCGCACCGCAACGAGATGGCCACGCTGCTCAACATGATGATCGGCGAACTCGAGGCCAGCCACACCGAGGCGAGTGCGGCACCCGGCAACCCGTCGGGCGCATCCACGGCGCACCCCGGATTCACCATCGACTACTCCCACGCGGGACCGGGACTCAAGATCGCCTTGGTTCCCAAGCGGACGCCTGGCGCCTACAGGGACACCGAACTCAAGCCGGGCGAGTACGTGATGAGCATCAACGGAGTCGCTGTCGCCCCCAACGAACGCGCCTACGATGAAGCGCTCAAGAATCAGGGTGGCCGCATCATCACGCTCAAGGTGAACTCGACGCCGACCCTCGATGGTGCTCGCGAGGTCAAGTACGAAGCGCTGGGCGGCGGCGAGTTCGGAAACATCCACTACCGCAACCAGATCGAGCAGCGACGGCGCTACGTCGAGGAGAAATCGGGCGGGCGGCTGACCTATGTCCACATTTCGGGCATGGGTGGGCCGAACTTCGACCGCTTCAACCGCGAAATCTGGGAGTACGGCATTGGCAAGGACGGCGCGGTGATTGATGTCCGCAACAACGGCGGCGGCAACATCAGCGACCGAATCATTGACATCCTGGAACGCGTGCCGCACAGCATCTACGCCTCGCGAGACGGCGTTGCGCTGCCCGCGCCCACGCAGGCCTGGAACAAA
>JACFNW010000539.1 GCA_019454665.1 Fimbriimonadaceae bacterium
GACGAACTGGAAGCCGCGGCGGGCCTTCTTGCGGCCGTACTTCTTGCGTTCCTTGACTCGCGGGTCGCGGGTCAGGAAGCCGCCGGCGCGCAGGGGTTGGCGCAGCGTCTCGTCCTCTTCGAGCAGCGCTCGCGAGATGCCCAGGCGAACCGCGCCGGCCGCACCCGAGATGCCGCCGCCACGGGTCTTGGCGACCACGTCGAAGCGGTCTTCCATGCCGAGCGCCACCAGCGGGCTCTTGACGAGAATCTCAAGGACCGGACGGCCGAGAAAGTCTTTGAAGTCCTTGTCGTTGATCGTGATCTTGCCCTCGCCGGGTTTGATCCAGACGCGCGCGATGGCGCTCTTGCGCCGACCGGTTCCGTAGCTGAGTTTCGCTGCCATGGGGGTGTTACTTCACGAGCGTGATCGGCTCGGGGTTCTGAGCCGCGTGCGGGTGCTCGGGGCCCGCATAAACCTTGAGTTTCTTGACGATCTGGTGACCGAGGCGGCCCTTGGGGAGCATGCCCCACACGGCCTTTTCGATGAGGCGCGTCGGCTTGTCGGCCAAGAGCTTGCCGCGCGAGACGTTGCGCAAGCCGCCCGGCCAGCCCGTGTGCCAGTGGATCAGCTCGTCTTCCTTGCGTCCGGTCAGCACGGCCTTGTCGGCGTTCACGACGATGACGAAGTCGCCGCAGTCGGCGTGGTAGGTGAAGGTCGGCTTGTGCTTGCCGCGCAGGATCTGTGCGACCTGCCCGGCCAAACGGCCGACGGGCAGGCCGGTGGCATCCACCACGACCCACTTGCGTTCGATGCTCGCTTCGTTTGCGCTAAACGTTCTGTTCATGCTGTGCTTCTCCGACCGGGTCGGAGCCTCGTTGTTCAAATCTCTTCGTCGTCTTGACAGTTGTGCCGTGCGTCGCGCGGGTGTCGCCCGTAGCGGATGCGTTCCAGGCGGAGTCCCTTTGCGGGGAGCACCACCGGCCACGTGAGGGCGTCTCGCTGTTCGGGGTCCAGCAGGCTTCGGATGGATTCGGGATCGCGCTTTCCGCGCCCCGCTTCCAGGATCGCTCCCGCCATCCGTCGCATCATGCCCCTCAGAAAGGCCGTGCCCCGCACCACGATCGTCGCTCCGTCCCGGAGTTCCCGAACGTCCACGGCGAACATCTCGCGCACCGTGTTGGCGACCTTGGGGTCGAGTTCCTCGGTGAACGCGCGAAAGTCGTGACGTCCCACCAGGTTCTGAGCGGTCGCGCGCATGGCGGCTCCGTCCAAGGGCCTCGGCGTCCAGTGCGCGATGCGCTCGCGGAACGGGTCCCTGGGTCCCCAGACGATGCGGTACGCATACGTCCGATCCAGGGCCCAAAACCGGCTGTGGAACTCGGAATGGACGCTTTTGGCGTCCACCACGGCCACATCGTCGGGCAAGAGGCGGTTGAGTGCGCCAACCCAGCGTTCAGGCTCGATGGGACGGGCCGTGTCGAAATGGCAGACCTGCCCTCGGGCGTGCGCGCCGCTGTCGGTGCGGCTGGCTCCCACGATCTCGTTTTCCTCGCCCGAGACTCGGCGAACGGCATCTGTCAATATGCTCTGAACGGTTCTCCGTCCAGTTTGCGCGGCCCAGCCGCGGAAATCGGTTCCGTCGTAGGCGACGGTGAGTTTGATCCTCGTCACACGAGTTCGAGCACCGCGGTGGTCGCGGCGTCGCCCCGGCGCTGGCCGGTCTTGGTGAGTCGGGTGTATCCTCCGTTGCGGTCGCGGTAGCGCGGCGCGACGTTGTCGAACAAGTGCTTGACCAGGTCCTCGCCGTTGAGCTGGCTGTTCGCCTGCTTGAGTTCCAGCTTCTCGAAGTCGGTCTTGCCGGCGTAGAGCTTGGAGTTCTCGGGCGTCGCGGACGAGTGGCCGACCAGCAGGCGTCGCGCTTGGCGTCGCGCGGCGAGCGTGTCCTGCTTGCCCGTGGTGATCAGCTTTTCGACGATGCGCTGAAGTTCCTTGGCGCGCCCAAACGTCGTGTGGACGTAGCCGTGGCGGATGAACTGTCGCGTCAGGTTGGTGAGCACCGCGCGACGTTGATCGCTCGGCAGTCCCAGTT
>JACFNW010000540.1 GCA_019454665.1 Fimbriimonadaceae bacterium
AACAGCACCACGCGATCATCGAGGAGCAACGCGCCCGTGCCCCGCTGGGGTGGCTCGTTGCAGGGCACAAGAAGGACGTGGTGCTCACCAACCGGCTACTCGAACGGCCGGGGCGCGTGGGCATCTACGGGTGGCACTACCCCGACGGCAAACCGATCCAGCCCGTATACACCGGCCATGTGGATTGGTATGTGGACTACAGCCACGGCATCCGGCTGGTCTCGCGACGATGCTGGATCAACGGCACCGAGGCCGATCTGGGCGAAACGCTGCGCCACCCCGTACACGGCAAGGCCCTGGCCTCGGATGGGCCGCTCAAGCTCACCTCCTACGCCGAACGCCCGACAGTCAGCCCTTAGGGCCCCACACGTCGAAGCCGTCCACGAACACCCACTGCATTCCCACCGAGAGGGCCGTGGGGTCCGCGGTCGTCGCCCGGTCGGCGATGGTCTTGGGGTCGAACACCACGACGTCGGCGCGCAGTCCCGGCTTGAGCAGGCCGCGATCTTTGAGCTTGAACCGCTGGGCCGGGAAGGACGTCATCTTGCGGACGGCTTCTTCGAGCGTCAGCACGCCGAGTTCGCGCACGTAGCGGCCCAGGATGCGCGGGAACGAACCGGCCCCCCTGGGGTGCGAACCCCCGATGCTGCCATCGCTGCAGAACATCACCTGCTGGTGCTTCATGAACGCGATCAGGTCGGCTTCGGTCATAGCGGTCACGACCACGCTCTCGGACCCCGAACCGCCGGGGCCGTGCACCTTGGCCACGATCTGCCGGATGAGTTCCGGCGCGGGGTAGCCCGTCGCCTCGGCGATCTGGACGAGCGTCTTGCCCACCCAAGAAGGTTCGTGGGTGTAGCGCGTGAGCAGCACTTGGGCCGGCCCACCGACCTCGTCCAAAGCGCGCCTCCATGTGTCCACGCTGTCCCATTCGCGGCTGACGCTGAGGGCCGTGATCGTGGACTGCCAGTAGAGGTAGGGGTACACGTCTGCCGTGATGTCCAATCCGTCGTTGCGGGAGCCCTGGATCAGCGTGAGGACGCGTTCGGCCTGCCCCCATACTGCCGCGGTACCCAACTTGATGTGCGAGATTTGGGCGGGCAATCCGGCGCGCCTGCCGATCTCGATCACCTCGCGGAACGACTCCATCGCGCCGTTGCCTTCGTCGCGCACGTGACTGATGTACATGCCCCCGTGCTTGGCCGCTACCCTGGCGAGTGCGACGATCTCCTCGGTGCTGGCGTAATGTCCAGGGTCGTATTCCAATCCGGTGGAAAGGCCAAGGGCTCCCTCGCGCATGTCTTGATCCAGAAGCTTGGACATCTTGCGGACTTCTTCTGCGGTCGCGCGGCGCTTGAAGTCGTCTCCCATGACTTCGCGGCGCAAGCCTCCGTGGCCGCTGAACGCGGCGAACTTCGGGCCGCGAGAAAGGCGTTTCAGGTTCGCCAAGTGCTTGCCGACGGGGGCGGGGCGGCTGCCGTCTTGCCCGACCACCGCCGTGGTGATGCCCTGCGAGATTTGGCTCTTGGCCCATAGGTCGCGCTCCAAACCGCCGTCTGCGTGGGAGTGCGCGTCAATGAACCCGGGCGCGACGACGAGCCCTTGGGCCGCGATCACGCGCTCCCCGGGTAGAGGTTTCAAGTCGCCGAGGGCGGCGATGCGCCCGCCCTCGATGCGCAGGTCGGCGGCAAAGGCGGGTCTGCCCGAACCATCCACGATCGTGCCCCCTTGGATCAGGATGGACGACGCGGCGACGAGGGCGATCAGGGCGGTGGTCACAGGCCCAGTGTATCCGAGGCCGTGTTCGGCGAGCCCCCGCAACGTGCGGGAAGGAGGAGACAAAAAAAGTCAAAAACGCTCTTGCGGTTTCTGCCAAAGTGTGATAGGATGGTGTGCAGAGGCATCTGGAGCGGATGCGTCAGAGATGAGAACACTGGGACTGCCTGGCATATTGGGTTCGGCGAAGGCGGGTGCGCGAGAAAAGCACTCCAGGGTCCGCGGCGTTGCCTATGCCGTGCTCGGATTGCTTTGGCTCGCGTGCTTGGGCATGGGCATCTGGTTGCAGGTT
>JACFNW010000541.1 GCA_019454665.1 Fimbriimonadaceae bacterium
CCATGCCGCCTGTGCAAGGGTTCCTTGAATGGGACCGTCTTTGGACGTTGCGCAACCAGACAGCGACAAAACGCAAACGCCGAGGGTAATGGAAAGGCGGTTCATTGTGGTTAACTCCCTTTTAGGAATCTGGCGGGCTCGACGGACACTGCTGGGACCAAGACTCGTTGCAACGGTTCTTGGTTGGATTGTGGGGACGATTCGGAATCTTGTTTCCGACCGTGCAAGGTTGACCGCTATGAATCCACCCCGAACAGACGATAGGATTGCCATCGGGACACCCTGGACCGCCCTTGTACATCTTCATGCCAGTCGCTCCGACGTAAAGGTACTCGCCCTCGCTCCAGAACGTGCACGGCTCGCAGCACGCATCCTTTTCATAACAACAACCGGCAGGCTCATCAGCCTGGGCCACGGCCCACATCGCTAGAATGGCCAAGAAGGACCCTCCGCCAAGAATGACGGGCCCCAATCTTCTAATGTTCTCACGCCATGTCGCCATGTCGCCATGTTAGCATGTCGATTCGCGCTTGTCAAGGGTCTAGTTGGAGAATTGGCGATTTTCCTCATCTCGACTGACTGTCTGGCTGGGCCACGGTGGTCTAGAATAGTGGAGTGTCCGACTTCGCAGCACCGTGGGAACTCTCCCGCTCTCGTTTCATCGCCGAGTTCAGCGGCCTTCGTCAAGATCAGCTCGACTGGAGCCCGGCGTCAGCCGTGTTGAGCATCGGTCAGATGGCGGCGCACGTGGCTGGCGTCGAGGCGTACTTCTCCCACCAACTGCGCGATCTGACGCTGGACCCGAGCCTGCGCCGCGTGGAGATGTCGGCAGTAGACGGGGTGGTCAACGACAAGCAGTTCCCGTTCGAGGCGGGCGAGTTGACCGTGGAAGGCCTCCTTGGAGTCTTCGCTGCGACCGAGGCGCTGGTGCGCCCCATGATGGACGACCCCGCTACCATCGCAGACAAGTCGTTGGTCAGCGCCCTGGGGCCGGTCATTGATGGTCGCGGGGCGTTGACGCGCCTGGCGTTCCATCCGGCCTACCATCAGGGGCAGGCGTATCTGCTCAAGCAGCTGCCCGGCTACCCGCGTTAGGCGCTCCCCTCCGATCCCGCTCAGCGGAAGCGCCAGACGATCGAGCCCGAGCGGCCGTTGATCGCGTTCGCGCTCATGGATTTCGCGTGCCCGTCCGCGAACACGATGGGGGTGACTCCCGATCCCGTCCCGTTCTTGCCGTAGTAGGCGAAGATCGGTTTGAGCTGCGACGGCGCGAGCGTGGCCCCGAGTTCGGCGACCAGGTCACGGTCGGCGCACAGCGGCGGGCTGAGTTTGGGGTCGGGGAGGTAGGTCTCGCCGTTGTAGGGGCTGAACACGTAACCTCGGTACTTGGCTGCACGCTCGCCCCACGGGGTCACGGCGAACAGGGCCACTCGGGCGGCCTCGTCGGCCTGGCTGAAGGTCGCCGGAGTGGTGAACCCTTCACAACCCGAAGTGTCCGCCTGACCTTCCACGCATCCGTGCTCGGTGAAGTCGAGCGCGGTCGCGCCGTTGTAACCGATGTTCTGCCAACTGCGCTCGTTCCAGCCGTTGGCGAATCGCCCGTTGGTGCCTGGGGCGACCAAGATCTCCTTGGACTTGATGTAGGGGAACACCATCGGCGACCAGATCGCGGGTTCTTGATTCGGGTCGGCGGGGTAGATGGTGGACGGGACGAAGTGGTCGTCGTAGTCTGCGGCGTACATGAGGACGCTCGCCGAGAGTTGTCTGGCTTGGCCCAATGCGGCGGTTTTCTTGGCCGCTTCCTTGGCTTGGGCATACACCGGGAAGAGCATCGCCGCGAGGATGGCGATGATGGCGATGACCACCAGCAGTTCGATCAGGGTGAAGGCGCGCGTCCGCATGACCCCCTAGGATAACACAACGAACACTCAACCCCAAACAAAGACCCCCGCCGAAGCGGGGGCTTGCTGCTACTGTTGGAGGGGCAAATCAGGGCGTGCCCGTTTTGACTCCTTCCGGAGCGGGGCGCACGTCAAGGTCGGGGATGGCTCCACCGGCCTCGGTCTT
>JACFNW010000542.1:0-1187 GCA_019454665.1 Fimbriimonadaceae bacterium
CTCGTTCGCCAAGCGGTTGGGCATGGGGAAGTATAGCGTTCCGAGGGATTCTGGCCCTGAGCCAGCCGTCTACGATTTACTCAACGCATTGAGTAGTTTTGCTCAGCGAATTGAGTAAATGGTCGGCCTGACCCCTGGCGCTGGGCTCCGACGGGTTGTCTTTGGAGGTCTTCCTGAGTCAACCGGTCTCGGCGTGGCTCGGCGGTGCCTGAAGCGGGTCACAATAGGACCGATGCGCTACGGACGTGTGAGCGGACTCGACAAGGATGTTTCCAAGATCGTGCTGGGCAGCGTGCCCTTCGGCGACGACCAAGCCAAAGCGGACGCGTTGCTCGACGCCTTCGTGGCTCGGGGCGGCAACGCGGTGGATACGGCCCACATCTACTACAGCGGCCGGTGCACCCGCGTGTTCGGCAACTGGATGGCCAAGCACGGTTGCCGCGATCGGATGGTCTGCCTGGACAAAGGGTGCCACCCCTACGGCAAGCCCCGGTTCACGCCCGAAGACCTCGACAACGACCTGTTTGAGAACCTCGGGAACCTGCAGACCGACCACGTGGACATCTGGGTGTTCCACCGCGACAACCCCGAGTACCCCTTGGAGCCGATCCTTCAGCGCCTCAACGAGCACATCGCCGAAGGGCGGATGCGCGCGTTTGGAGGGTCCAACTGGTCGCTCGACCGCACGCGCGAGGCGCTCGGCATCGCGGAGGCGAAAGGCTGGCAGGGACCGTCGCTGAACAACCCCAACCTCTCGCTGGCTACGGTCAACGAGCCGATGTGGGCGGGTTGCGTGACCATCGACGCCGAAGGGCGGTCGTGGCACGAGGCGACCCAGTTCCCGCTGTTCTCGTGGTCCAGCGTGGGCGGCGGATTCTTTGCGGGCGTGGATTCGGACGACGTGCGCCGCGTGTACCACAACAAGGAGAACGACCGGCGCAAGGCGCGGTTGGAGCGAATGGCCGCCGAGAAGGGCTGCTCGCCGACCCAGTTGGCCTTGGCCTGGACCCTCAACCAGCCGTTCCCCGTGTGGGCGCTGGTCGGCTGCAACACGGTGGACGAAGTGGCTCAGGCGTGCGACGCCACAGACATCTCGCTCGCCCCTGAGGAGTTGCGCTGGCTGGAATTCGGCGACGCGGCCTAGGGGTGCCGGTATTGGACGCCAACCCAGGCCAACCGACCCGCGA
>JACFNW010000542.1:1197-2067 GCA_019454665.1 Fimbriimonadaceae bacterium
CGACGGGTATCCTCACGGGCGAACTCAATGCCCCGAACCACCATCTACACCTCGGAAAGCGTCAGCGAAGGGCACCCCGACAAGCTCGCAGACCAGATTTCCGACGCGCTCCTCGACGAATTCCTCGCCCAAGACCCCCAGGCCCGGGTCGCCGTTGAAACCCTGCTCACCCGCGGGCTCGCCGTCATCGCAGGCGAAGTCACCGTGGACGGCTACGTGGACATCGCTCAGACCGTGCGCCATGTCGTGAAAGAGGTTGGGTACACCGACACCGACCTCGGCTTCGACGGCAACACGTGTGGCGTGCTCGTCGCCATCCAGGAGCAATCGGCCCACATCGCCCAAGGTGTGGACACCGGCGGCGCGGGCGACCAAGGCATGATGTTCGGCATGGCGACCAACGAGACGGTCGAATTGATGCCGCTGCCCATCGCCATCGCGCACCGCTTGACCGCCGTTGCCGCCGACGTGCGCAAGAAGCATCCCAGCCTCGGCTTTCGGCCCGATGCCAAAAGCCAGGTCTCGGTCCGTTACGAGGACGGTCGGGCCAAGCGCATCGAGACCGTCGTTCTTTCGCAACAGCACGGCCCCACAAAGGACCAGGTCGAAGTGCGCGAGAAGGTCAAGGCGCACATCATCGAACCCGTGCTCAAGGAGTTCGCCGAGTACGTGGACGGCACCCCGGACCTGCATATCAACCCGACGGGCGCCTTCGAGATCGGGGGACCGCAGGGCGACACCGGCTTGACCGGGCGCAAGATCATCGTGGACACCTACGGCGGGCTCTGCCCGCACGGGGGCGGCGCGTTCAGCGGCGAGGACCCGACCAAAGTGGATCGCTCTGCCGCCTACATGGCCCGCCACGTGGCC
>JACFNW010000005.1 GCA_019454665.1 Fimbriimonadaceae bacterium
GCCCGTCGCGATCCTCAGCATCGGCCCGGACCGCGAGCAGACGATCGTGCTGCGCCCGGACTTGATCTGGGGCTGACGAGCCTGCGCTAGAATGAGCGCCATGGTTCCCTTGGTCGCAGCCGCTGCTCTCCTGCAGCCGATGGCCAATCGGCACAGCGTGACCATCCTTCTCGAGGAGTGGGAGCGCAAGAGCTTAGTCGATGGGCGCGTCGAGTTCTCTCAGTAGGTTTGGCGCGGCTTCGATCAGGCCATCCTAAGCTGTAACCTGGATTCGGGTTGGGCGAGCGCCGAGTACAGCCTGACCGCCCGAGGGGACGGGTGGCAGTCGGCAGACTACCGTTGGGGCACGTGGTTCGCCGAGGGAGGCAGCGTGAGCGTCAAGGGCCAACGCGACGACCACGGCCGGGTGGACACCGACACGCTGGTGCTGCGCCGTCCCGCCAGCGGGTTCACGGCTCGCGTGGTCGCAACGCCCCGTTCACGCTCGAGCGTTCCCGGTTCGCCTGGATTGGTGGCGGTCGCCCTGAGTCTGATGTCGCGGCCCGAGCGCGCCCCTGCGCCGTTCGGGGGCGTCCCGCGTGTGATCGAGGTGCCTCGCCGCGCGCAGATGGCCTATCCCAACGGCGGCGTGCTGTGCAGCCCGACGGCCACGAGCATGGTGCTCGGCCATTGGGCCCGCGTGTTGCGCACGCCTTTCGTGGACCGCGACATGCCGCTCGTGCAGCGGGGCGTCTACGATGCCGTGTACCGCGGGTGCGGCAACTGGTCGTTCAATGCCGCGTACGCAGGATCGGTGCCGGGGATCCATGCCGTGGTGGGCCGGTTCAACGGGCTCGAAGATTTGGAGCGCTGCATCGCGGCGGGCTTCCCTGTGGTGTGCTCGGTCAGCAGTACCGTGATCAAGGGTCAGCCCCCCGAGCCCAACGATGGGCACTTGGTGGTGTTGGTCGGGTTCGACGAGGGCGGTCAGCCGGTATTCAACGACCCCGGTCGGAACGTGGTGCGCATGACCTACGAGCGGGAGCACTTCCGCAAGGCTTGGGCGACGAGCGACAACACGGTGTATCTGATCTGGCCCATCGGCTACACGCCGCCTTGGCTCTGAGCCAGCCGGGCCAGAAACAGGTCGGCTTTGTCGGCACAGCCTTCCCTCACCGACCACTCTCGGATGACTTCGAGATCGACAGGTTGCTCTCGGGCGACCAACAAGGCCTGCTCCAACGAACTGAAGTCGTTCCAATGATAGAACGCAGACAATCGGTCTCGGACGCAATCGGTGGGAGACAGGATGTGGAGCTTGCGGTTCTCCACGCTGAGCGTATCCCACCTCGTAATCAGGTCCTCGCCAACAGCTAGTGGGCCCGTCGGGAAGTCGAGGGTCAGGGGCGACAGAGGGTGAACGTAGCTCTGACCCTCACGCCTAAAGCCGAGGTCCAGCAGCGGTGCTTCTGGTACCGCTCCCTCAGACCAAAACGCAAACACAAAGTCGAGGTCGCGCGACTGGTAGGCACCGGATGAATACACGGTCGCGGCACCACCCCCTGTCAGGACCGCCGTATGTCCCGCCGCATCAAGGGCCGAACACACGATGGCGGCCACGCGACGCAGAGGTGTCGAAGCGTCGATGGTCAAATCGGTTTACCCGTCCTCCGTGGTCTGCGCCTCTCCGTCGCCAACCGCTTTTGAAGGCCAAGATCGGCCGCTCCCATGGCCGCAAGTAATGCGGAGAGCTCCTTATACGCATGAAAACGTGGGTTCAACCGTACGCGCCTCGTCTTGCCTTCGGTCACTCCGGCAAGGACGCCTGCCAGTTCCAGACTTTCAATCGCCGCCTGGATTCGACTCGGTGCCCGACCCAGCACCCGGGCGATCTCGGCCGCGTGGGTTTCGCCCAGCAAGTGGACCGCGAGCAACGTGTCCGTCCGCGTCGCGGTTCCAAACACGCCTACTGAGCGAGGAACTGGCATGCCCTAATCTACCCGATTTTCGGGTGATATCAGCCGATTTTCGGTTGATCGACGCGTGAGACGATGACCGGCTGCTATACGCCGCCTTGGCTCTGAAGCACCTTCAAAGCCGCCTCAAGCAGCGGCAAGTGCTGATTGGCGATGCGATCCACCAGATCCAGCGCCATCTCGGGCCTGTACGTGTGCGCGAGCAAGTTGCGGTCCTCGAACATCTCGGCCCAGAGTTCTGCCACGTCCGGCGGTACGAGACCCGCTTGAAGTGACGCTTGTAGCACCAAGCGCGGGCCGCGTTGAGTGAATCCGAGTTCGGTCGTGCGTTGTTGGAGCGCCTTCCACGCCAGCTCGACTGCCGTGCCGAAACCCTGAAGCACGCCGGCAACGTCGCGCTTGGTTTCTACGGGCTCGCTGACGAACTCGCGGAGCGAGCCGACCGAGGTGGCGAACTTCTCAAGAGCCGTCATCGCTGATACACCACCTTGCCGTCCCGCTCGATCGCGGCCCGCAATTCGGGAGACACGGCCTCGATCCGGACGACGTCGAGCTCGAACAGGCTTGGCGGCTCGTACGCCATGTCGGCGGCGAACTCGTGCCACGCACCCAGATTCCGCACGCCGTAGAACGCCAGATCGAAGTCGCTCACCGGATGATTGTCGCCGCGCGCACGTGAGCCATACAGCACGACCTTCTCGGGCTCGCACTCGCGTACGGCCCTCGAAATCGCTTTCTGGATGGAGCGCGGGAGTTCCACCTTGGTCATCCTACCCGTCGCCCCAAGACAGCCTCGCCGGCCCGCATGGTGGGGTGCTGCCGACTCTACGCTGCGGCAGCCTTGATCTGCCCCACGAATTCGACCTCGGCCTTCGGCGCGACCTCGTTGTACGCGAGCACGCTCAGGGTCGGGAGGTACCGCTCCAACAGGCGGCGGAGGGCCAGTCGAAGCTGCGAGCTGCACAGGAGCACCACGTTGTAGCCTTGGGCCATCGCCGCTTCCATCTCGCCGCTCAACCGCGAAACCAAGTCGCGCTGGCGGTCGGGCTCGAGAATCAGCGCCGAGCCCATGCTGGTCACGTTGACGCTCTCGACGAGCGCACGCTCCAGACTCGGATCGAGCGTGAGGCAGTACAAACGGTTGTCCTGGTCCACAAACTGTCGCGTGATGGTGCGCGCGATCGCCGACCGGACGAGTTCGCCCAGTTGCTCGGGGTCCTTGGTGCGCGCACCGTAATCGGCCATCGTTTCCAGAATGGTGACCAGGTCGCGGATGGGGACGCGCTCGCGGAGCAGGTGCTGCAGTACTTTCTGCACGTCGCCCACGTTCAGCACGTTGGGCACGAGTTCGTCCACCACGGCGGCGTTTTCTTCCTTAGCTTTGTCGAGCAAAGCGACGACGTCTTGGCGGCTGAGGAGTTCGGCGGCGTACTGCTTGACCACCTCGCTCAAGTGCGTCGAAATGACGGCGCTGGGCTCGATGACGGTGTAGCCCGAACGCTCGGCCTGCTCGCGCAGACGGTCCGAAATCCACAAGGCGTCCAAGTTGAAAACGGGGTCCTTGGTGGGCGTTCCCAGCACGGGCGTGAGGACCGCTCCGCTGTCCACGGCCAGCAGGCCATCGGGCACGATCTCGCCCCGCGCGACCTCCTCGCCACGAATCTTGACGACATACTCGCGGGCGCCGATGTGGACGCTGTCGCGGATGCGGACCATGGGCATCACGTAGCCCAGTTCGAGGCCGATCTGGCTGCGCGTGGCCTTCACGCGGTCGCTCAGGTCGCCGCCGACGCGCACATCCGCCAGCCGGGTCAGGGCATGACCGATCTCGATTTCGACGGGGTTGAGCGGAGGCAAAACGGTGACGGGGCTATCGGGCGCCGCATGGGCTGGGGGCTTGGCACCCTCGGCCTTCTTGTCCTTGGCTTCTTTGGCGATCCGGGCCTGATCTTTGCCCAGCACTCGGTAGGCGAAGAAGCACAGGCCGCCCGCCGCCATGAACATCAGCGTCGGAAAGCCGGGGACGAACGCCATCGCCGTGAGCGTGATGCCGGCAAGGCCGATCGCCTTGGGCTGGCCAAGGACCTGCTTGGTGACCTCGCTGCCCATGCTCTTCTCCTGGCCGGCTCGCGTGACCATCAGGCCGCTGGCCGTGGAGATGAGCAACGCGGGAAGCTGGCTGACCAAACCCTCGCCGACCGAGAGCAGCGCATACGTCTGGAGCACCTGAAGCGGGTCGCCTTGCCCGCGCATGAACCCGACCGCGAAGCCGCCGATGATGTTGACGACCGTGATCAGGATGCTGGCGATGGCGTCGCCCTTGATGAACTTGCTCGCGCCGTCCATCGCGCCGTAGAAGTCGGCCTCGCGCTTGACGTGCTGGCGTCGGGCGCGCGCGCCTTCCTCGTCAATGAGCCCAGCGCCCAGGTCGGCGTCGATCGCCATCTGCTTGCCTGGCATGGCGTCCAAGGTGAACCGGGCGACCACTTCGCTGACGCGTCCCGCACCGTTCGTGATGACGATGAACTGGACGATCATCAGGATGATGAACGCGACGAAGCCGACGACGAAGTCGCCGCCCATCACGAAGTTGCCGAACGTCTCGATGACGTGTCCCGCGCTTCCCGTGCCGAGAATGAGCTTGGTGGCCGCGATGCTGAGGGCAAGCCGATAGAGCGTGGTGAGCAACAGCACGCTCGGGAAGACGCTGAATTCGAGGAGGTCGCTGACGTTCACCGAGACGAGCAGGATGATCAGCGCCATCGCCATCGCCCCGACCAACCCGAGGTCGAGCAGCCAATGCGGCAGGGGCAGCACCAACATCGCCACAATGGCGAACAGACCGACGCCCAGCATGAGGTCGGTGTGCTTCAGCATGTTCTGCATGGTGGCCATGGAGTCTCGGCGGGCGGATGGACGCCCCGTTGGTTCATATCGGCAGAAATGCCAGGTCTTGGAGGGTTCGGGGCGGGCGTCGGTAAACTGCCCGGCGTGCCTTCGGTGTTGCCGGAATTGCAGGCGTTGGCCTTGCGCGTGGACGAGCGTCTCGACGCGTTGCTACCCTCCCCCGATCGGCGGCCATCCCATCTCCACCAGGCGATGCGGTACTCGTGTCTCGCGCCGGGGAAGCGGCTGCGTCCGGGACTGTGCCTGGCTTCGGCGGCAGCGGTCGGAGGCCACGAATCGGATGCGATGGACGCCGCGTGCGCCATCGAAATGCTCCACTGCTTCTCGCTGATCCACGACGACCTGCCCGCGATCGACGACGACCACCTGCGGCGGGGACGACCCACCTGCCACATCGTCTACGGCGAAGCCATCGCCGTGCTGGCCGGGGACGCCCTGTTCGCACTTGCCCTGGAGGTCCTGGCCACGATGGAGGCCTCGCCCGAGGTCCGGGTGCGGGCGTTGCAGATTCTCACTCGCGCGGCGGGCTCCGATGGCTTGGTGGGCGGCGAGGTGGTGGACGTCGAAGCCGAAGGCAGCGAACCCGATGCCGACACGCTGCACTACATCCACACGCGCAAGACGGGCGCGTTGATGGCGGCATCGTGCGAGATCGGGGCCTTGGTCGGCGGCGGCTCACCGGAGCAGGTCGCGGCACTCGGGCGGTTCGGCTTGGCTCTCGGGCTGGCGTTCCAGATCGCCGACGACCTGCTCAACGAGTTGGGTTCCGAGGACCAGTTGGGCAAAGCGGCGGGCAGCGACCGGGCAAGAGGCAAGGCCACTTATCCCGCGTTGTATGGCGTCGAGCGCTCGCGCGAGATGGCTCGCCAGACCGTGGACGTCGCCGTCCGAGAGTTGGCCTGCGTGCGAGACGCCGGGATGTTGCGCGGCCTCGCCGAGTTCTCGATCGAGCGGTTGGCCTGAGGGAGTGGCTTTCTTCGGGGTGCCACGGTCTGTGCGGGTCGAGGTCTGTCGCCGACCGTGACCTTCCGTCCCCGCCAGACCGTGATCCAACCACAGTGCCAGGGGTGCCACGGTCTGTGCGGGTCGAGGTTGTCGCCGACCGTGACCTTCCGTCCCCGCCAGACCGTGATCCGCTCACGAATCGTACACGGCCTGCCGGGCAGCAAGTCGGCAACATCCCAAGGGCGATCGGGCCCGGGCAGGCCGTGGCACCCCGGTCAGAATCGCTCACAAGGGGCGCCCATTTCCGTCGCCGCTCCAGCCTTTGAGCGCGGCGCGGACTTTCTCCACTCGGTCGGCCAGCGTCCGGTCTCGAACGCTCGACAGCAGAGATTCTGCCCGAGCCGTCTCGCCTTTCAGCGCAAAAACAATGGCTAAGTTGTAGGCGGCATCGTCGCGCAAGCCCTCGTCCTCGGGCCGAATCGCGACGAGCCGTTCGAGAGCCTCGAAGGCTTGATCCACGTCGGATTGCCTTCCCGATGCGGCCCTGAGAATCGAGTGCGCCAGCCTCAGACGGGCAGAGTCCGAATGGGCTGCGGCGGCAGCTGCAGCCTCGTCGGCCGCTTCCCGAAGGCGACCCGATTGGGCCAGCGACGCGATCCGCAACAAGCGCAGCGCCGCCGTGTTCGCTGCCGCCGGCCGTGCCGGAGACAACTGCTCCAAAGCGGCACCGAAGGCACCCTGCGCGTACAACATGCCGGCAAAGAACTCGTGCCAGACCGCATCCCGATTGCGAGCGTCGCTCGCGACCGACTCGAGCGCCGCCTGCGCTCCCGTCGGGTCGTTGTCTGCCAACCTGAGCATGGCGACCAATCGCCAAACCCGGTCTATGTCGCCACTCTTCAACAGGTCGCCGGCCAGCACGCGAAGGGCGGAGCGATCCTCCGGGGCGATGGCTCTGGCGAAGCGTTCGCGCGCCGACGGGACGACTAGCGAGGGATCGTTCGGATCGGCGTACCGCCGGGAGAGGCCGCCCAAGTAAACCGCAGCCGCCCGCGCGCGGAATGCCGTCGGACCCTTGGTCAGCAGGGCGATCTTGCGCGAATCTTCCAGCCACTGTCCAAGTTGGGTGCGACCGAGGACCAGGGTCGGCTCGCCGCCCGAACCCGCTTGCGCAGAGCCCAACGCCTCGACGATCCGACGCCTTTCGACGACGGGGAGCAGATGATCGGGAGCCAAACGCGCCGCCGCGGTGCACTCGTTGACCGCTGATTCGAGCATGGCCCGAGCGGCTTGGTAGGCCAGCGACAACGCGTTGAGCCGGTCTCGGACGCTGAGATTGGGGTCGTCGAGCACCGCGCCGAAGGGTGCTCGCGCCTCCCACATGGCCTTTGCGCCGCGCAGGAGCGGCGACCAATAGGTTTGGCTACCGGATCGCACGGCGTTGGCCGCAGCGGCCTCGGCATCTTCGGGCATCCCGAGACGCCAGTAAGCGAGGGCAAGGCATCCATCCCGTTCGGTGCTCGCCGGTGCGGCGAGCAGCGCGCTCACCGCTCGATCGAACGCGGCTTCGGTGCGCTCGGGGGCGACCTCGGCCAGCAGCGCCGCATCCGTGTAGACCTCGGCGGCGCTCTTGGCCGTGGACTTGGCGTCCATGACTTCCAGTACCCAGAGGTCGTAGGCACGCCCGAACGTGGGGTCGAGGCGCGAGAACGAGAGATCGGGCCGCGGCGGAAGCAACAGCTCCTGCAGGGCGGCGCGGTTTTGCGCTGCCGCCAACGCGGAACCCAGCGCGAGAGTCAGTGCAAGCAGCGCTTTCATGCGCTCATTCTACGCAACGGGGCGGGTCCCCATCGGGCATTGGAAACGCCGCCCGCGTACAGGGCGACCGGGGAAGCAGCTCCCACGGCTACCCGTAGAGCGGGCCGTAGGCAGCGCAGGCGCGGTAGTCGGCGTCCTGCAACTCCATCGCCCCAAACCGTGCCCACGAGGCCGGGCGAAACACGTCGCCCTCGTCCACGTTGTGCATGTCCACAGGGATGCGCAGCATCGAGGCCATCGTGATCAGGTCCGCGCCGAGGTGCCCGTAGGCGATCGCGCCGTGGTTGGCGCCCCAGTGGTTCATCACGGTGTACACGTCCCGGAACGCCCCGGCACCAGTCGTTCGGGGAACGAACCGTGTCGTCGGCCACGTGGGGTTCGTCCGGGCGTCCAACGCGTCGTGCACGTGTTCTGGCAGGTCCACCGTCCACCCCTCGGCGATCTGCAACACCGGTCCAATCGGGTCCACCAGGTTCAACCGGAACATGGTCACCGGCATACCCCCGCGCGTGGTGAAGTCCGTGGACCAGCCGCCACCGGGGAAGTACTCGAGAATCGAAGGGCACCAAAGCGTCGCATCCAAGCACGCGTCCGCCTCCTGATCGGTGATCTCCCACCAGGGCTTCACCGCAGGCTGGCCCTTGCGCGTCTGCTCGCCCGACCAGTCCAGCGCCGAGGGCCCCGAGTTGATCAGATGCAAAAACCCTTCGGACGCCAAACCATTCGGAGTCCAGCCCGTCACGCGCTGAACCGCCTCGGGACTCCAGTAGGTGCGGACGTCGGAGAACAACTGCGCCCCACCGGTGAGTAGGTGACCGAACAACATGGAAGCACCGTTCATCGCGTCGTTCTCGGTGGCGACCACATAAGGCTGGCGGATGCCGTTCCAATCGAACGAGGAGCAGAGGATGGCCTCCAGAAAGTCGCCGTTGGGCAGGTGGTCGGTCCACTGCCGTTGGCCTTGAAACCCGCCCGCGAGGGCGTTGTGCCCGCGTGCCTCTTCCTTGAAGCCTTTGTCGGCCAGTCGCGGGTTGCCCACCATCAGGTCCCGAGCGATCAATGCCATCATCACGGAGCGTTCCCAGTCGAGGTCCTTCTCGTCGCGGGTGCGCGGCCGGTCGTTCGGGTCTTGGCCCTCCTTGCACCGCTCTCGAACCCACAGTAGGGCACGGTCGTACTCTTCCTCGTCGAAGATGCGCCGGTCCATGCGCCGGACGAACTCGGTCATGTCCACCGTCTCGACGCGCATGCCGAGGTACTTCTGGAAGAACGGCTGGTCTACGATCGAGCCCGCGATGCCCATGCTGACGCCGCCCATCGCCATGTAGGCGGTACCGCGCATTGTGCTGGCCGCGACCGCCGTTCGCCCGAAGCGGAGCAGCTTCTCTCGCACGTCTTCGGGGATCGAGGTGTCGCCCGAATCCTGCACGTCGCGTCCGTAGATGCCAAAGCAGGGGAGCCCTTTCTGGCTGTGTCCGGCCAGCGTGGCCGCCAGGTAGACGGCGCCGGGTCGCTCGGTGCCGTTGAACCCCCAGATCGCCTTCAGCGTCATGGGGTCCTGATCCATCGTCTCGGAGCCGTAGCACCAGCACGGGGTGACCGTCAGCGTGGCGCGCACGTTGTGCTTCGCGAACTTGTCCGCGCAGGCGGCGGCTTCGGCAAACCCACCGATCGGCGTGTCGGCGATGACGCACTCGACGGGCAGGCCGCACGCGTGGCGCAGGTTCCCGGACAGGAGCTCCGCAGCCGCCCGTGCCATGGCCATCGTCGGCCCTTCGAGCGATTCGCGGACGCCACCGTAGCGACCGTCGATGGTGGGGCGGATGCCGATGCGCGGGAGTTCGGTCTGCAGGCGGTTGCCGGCTGGGCTGGACATGGGTCTCTGTTCGCCGCCCGCCCGCCGATTCCTACTCGGTCACGGTGGTTCGGCGCGCAAAGCCGTACAATAGGAGCCCGTGCAACGAATCGTGCTCGCCGCCCCGAGGGGCTTTTGCGCTGGTGTGGCCTATGCCATCGAAGTCGTGGACCTCGCGCTTCGATCCTATGGCACGCCGCTCTACGTGCGCCATGCGATCGTCCACAACGAGTGGGTGGTCCGCAGTTTCGAGGCGCGCGGCGCGATCTTCGTGGAGGACATCGCCGACATCCCCGAAGGTTCGACCGTGGTGTTCTCGGCGCACGGGGTGTCGCCAACCGTCCGCAAGGAAGCTCTGGACCGGGGGCTGCGCGTGATTGATGCGACGTGCCCGCTGGTGACCAAAGTCCACAACGAGGCCAAACGGTTCGCCGCCAAGGGCTTCCACATGGTCTACATCGGCCACGCGGGCCACGTCGAAGCCGAAGGCACCATGGGCGAGGCGCCAGACCGCATGACCCTGGTCGAAACCCCCGAGCAGGCAGAGACGCTCGAACTGCCGCCGCACGATCAACTGGCCGTGGTGACCCAAACCACGTTGAGCGTGGACGAAGTCGGGCGGATCATCGAGGTGCTGCGCCGACGCTTCCCGCACATGCAGACCCCGAACAAAGAGGACATCTGCTACGCCACCACCAACCGCCAACAGGCCGTCCGCGCGCTGGCGGATCAGTGCGATCTCGTGCTGGTGGTCGGGTCGAAGACGAGTTCCAACAGCAACCGCCTGCGCGAGGTGGCCGAGACCCTGGGCGTCGAATCCCACCTGCTGATGGGCGCGGACGAGGTTCAGCCAAACTGGCGAACGGACTACCCCGTGATCGGCATCACGTCCGGGGCAAGCACGCCCGAGGCGCTCGTGGAGGAAGTCATCGGCGCCTTGATCGAAGGGAATCCAGAAGTGCCCGTCACGGTGCTGGAGACCATCCGCGAGGACGTCCACTTCATGCCGCATCGCGACCTGATCCAGTTGGCGATGGCGGCGGGCTAGCGCGGGCGACCCAGCAGCATGTAGAGCGGCACCATCAACCACGCCGCCACGCCGCAACCCGCGCACGCGAACAGCGTCGCCGCCATTTGGACCATGGACCAGCCCGGGCGCGCGGCGCGGTCGCGCACGTCCACCGTCACCCAGAACAGCGAGGCGAAGCTAAGCACGATCAGCAGGAAGGAGACCTGAGGGAACCAGGAAGGTTGAGATGCCTGGCTGCGCTCGGCGTTCGCCATCATTTCGCCAAAGCCCATGTTCGGGTTCTCCGCGAGCATGGCCGCCGCCGCTTGAAACGAGTAGACGATCACGGGCACCTGCAACGCCAGACCGCCGATGGCGATCGCCCATCCCGCGATGGTCCAACCCCGTCCAAGGCGCGGACGCAAGGGCCGAACACCCTCGGCGACCAATCCGCCCGTCATGGGCGCTTCTGTGCGGGGCCTCGTGCGCCGCTCGCTCTGACCGTCTTGGGGCCAAGGTTCCTGTTCTTCGGGTACTCGCGGGCGGTGCGCTTCGGGCTCGGATGTCTGCGGCTCGGGCGCGGGCTCTTCGGCGACGGACGCCTCGCGGATCCATTCGATGAGGTCGTGCGTCGCCTGATGGTGCATGTCGAGCGCGAGCGCCCGCTTGGCGTACTCCGAGGCCAGCTCGAAATCGTCGCGTTGGGCGTAGTGGACGGCCAGGTTGTAGAACGCCCGCTGGTGGTCGGGGTCGAGCCGCAACGCCTCGAAGAACGCCCGCTCGGCATCGCGGCCGTGGCCGGTTTGCGAAAGGCAGATGCCCAGCAGAACGTGCAGGGAGGGGTCGGACGGCTCGGCGGACAGCAAATCGCGCGCCATCTCGAGCGCTTCTTCGAAGCGCTCCTCGCCGACGAGGGCGAACGCTTCCTCTCGCGTCGGGCGCTTAGCGTCCTCGCCGAACAGATCCATGGTCTGAAGGTACCCGCTCGGGGCTCCGACCAGTAAACTCGGCGGCGTGTCGTCCTACGTCGAGAACCACTGCCACATCCTGCCCACGGGCATGAACCTGCACGACCTGTTCCTGGGCGAAACGTCCAGCAGAGAGGGCGTCCTCGCTTTGGTGGCCGCTCGCCACGCCGAACTCGATCCCGGTCTGTGGCTTCACGCCGTCCACTACGACCAAAACCGCTTCGCGGACGGGGTCCACCTGACGAGGCGGGAACTCGACGCCATCTCTTCCGATCGCCCCATCCTTCTGCGGCACCAGAGCGGACATGCCAGCGTGGCCAACTCCGCAGCGCTGAGGGCAGCCGGAATCCGAGAGGACGAGCCGAACCCCGGCGGCGGCGAGTTCGTGCGCGACGAGACGGGCTGGATGACCGGCGTGTTGCTCGAAGACGCCCACGACCGCGTGACCCAAGCCAAACCCAGGCCCACGCGCGAGCAGATGGTGGACATGATCCTGACCGCTTGCGAGAGCATGGCCGGCTACGGGATTTCGGCGGCCTGCGACATGATGACGGGCTTCTACGACTTGGAGGACGAGCTGTGGGCGTACCGCACGGCCTCCGAAAGGGGGTGCAAAGTTTCCCTGCACCTCTACCTGCAATGGGCCACGGTGTTCGGCCCTCGCGCCATGACGCCCGAGCAGCTCGAGGAGCACGTCGCCCAAATGGACCCGGCCCGATGCCGTGTGGCGGGCATCAAGATCTTTGCAGATGGAGCGATTTCGGCCGCCACCGCAGCCACCTACGACCCCTATCCGAACGGGGGCACGGGCCAACTGATCTACTCGCGCGAGCGGCTGCACTCGATGGTCAAGACCGCTCACGACGCGGGGTACCAGATCGCCACGCATGCGATCGGCGACCGAGCCGTGGACGAAGTGATGGACGCCTACGAAGCGGCGGGCGATGCCTCGCGCCACCGCATCGAACACGCCACGATGCTCAGCGACGCCCAGATCGAGCGGCTGGCCCGAATAGGGTGCTTCGTGACCATGCAGCCCGAGTTCCTGGTGGCGTTCGGCCCCAGCTACCGCCGCCAACTCGGCGACGAGCGCACCTCGAAACTCAAGCGGTACCGCAGCGCGCTCGACGGCGGCGTGAAGTTGAGCCTGAGTTCGGATCGGCCGATCGTCTCCGGCGACCCGCTGATCGGCGTGCGAGCCGCCGCGAAACGGCCCGATGGCTTCGACCCGAGCGAGAACCTGACGATTGTCGAAGCCGTGGACCTGTACTCGGCGACAGCCGCGTTGGCGTTCCTACCCTAGCCTTCGGACAGCAAGTCCCTGCAGCCGTTCCGCCACGAGGCGCAGGACCTTGCCCCGGTGACTGATCGCGTGCTTCTGCTCGGGGCTGAGGTCGGCCATGGTGCATCCCAACTCGGGCAGCCAGAAGATCGGATCGTAGCCAAAGCCCCCCGCGCCGCTGGGTTCGTGGGCGATGCGACCCTCGCATGTCGCTTCGAAGATCTCGGTCGCTTCGCCGGGACGCGCGAACGCGACGCAGCATCGAAACCGCGCGGTCCGCTGGTCCTCGGGGAGGTCTCGCAGTCGGTCGAGGATGCGGCGCATCTTCTCCGGGAAGGGCGTCTCCTCGCCCGCGAACCGCTTCGAGTAGAGTCCCGGCTCGCCGCCCATCGCGTCCACTTCGAGCCCGGCGTCGTCGGCAAGGCACCACTCGCCGGTCAGCGAGCACGCGTGCTCGGCCTTGATCGCGGCGTTCTCGGCGTAGGTCGTGCCCATCTCCTCGGGTTCGGGCACGTGGGGGTAATCGGCCAGCGTCAGCCACGTATGACCGGGCACGGTATCGCCGAGAATGGTGAGCATCTCGCCGGCTTTCTTCACGTTGTGCGTGGCGATGACGAAGGTCCGACCCATGGTCCGACATTCTGGCACCGCCGACATTCGCCAAACCGGAACACTTCATTGCTCGCACCCGTAGGCAATAATCAGATTCAGGAGTCAGCGATGGCCATTTTCGAGTACAGAGCGACGGATACGAACGGGCGGCGCGTGGCCGGGACGATGGTCGGCTCGACCTTTGCCGATGCAGCCCAAGCCCTGCAGACGCGGGGCCTGAACGTCGAGCATCTGGCGCCCGCCGGGGTGTCGCACGACCCCATCGCGCCTCCGGCGACCCGACCCCAGACGGTTGCATCTGCTTCGACCGATCCGGGCCCCGTGATGGCGGACAAGACTCGGATGGCCCGGGTGCAAACGGCCATCGGCTATGGCGGCGTCCCGCTGGAGAAACTGATGATCTTCTTCCGGCAGTTGGCCAGCATGATCCACGCGGGCGTGCCGATCGTGCAGACGCTCTCCACGCTCTCGGGCCAAGCACGCAACCCCAAGCTCGAACGCATCCTCATCGAGGCCGCCAACGGCGCCAAAATCGGGCAGCCGATGAGCGAGACGTTCCGCAAGTACCCCGAGGTGTTTACACCCCTGATGACCTCGATGGTGATCGCTGGCGAGAAGGGCGGCTTCTTGGACACCACGTGCAAGAACCTCTCGCAGTATCTGGAACGCGAGGTCAACCTGCGCAACCTCTACAAGCGGCTAACGTTCATGCCTAAGCTCCAGATACTCGCTTCGATGGCGATTATTGTGGTGGCAAATGGCATTATCGCGGGCATTCCGGGAGCCGACAAATCGTTTCTGCTCTCTTCCCCGTTGACCACGATTTCCACCTGGTACTGGCTTGGCCCGCTGTTGCTCTTCATCGCATGGTTTTGGCACTTTGGCCTCAACATGGAGCGTATTCGGATCTTCTGGGACATGGTCAAGATCCGCACACCCTATATCGGCGGCATCAACCAACGCATGGCGATGGCACGGTTTGGCCGCGCTTTCGGCGCACTCTTCGAGGGCGGCGTTCCGTTGCCTACGGCCTACGAACAAGCGTGTGAAGCGTGTGGCAACGCGTACGTCCAAGACCGCATATTCCCTGCGATCGAGCAACTCAAGTCGGGCAAGAGTTTCACCGACGCCATCTCCGAAACCGGAGCGTTCTCCCAGATCGTCGTGGACATGGCGCGAACCGGCGAGTTCTCCGGACGGCTGGCTTCCAGCTTGGAGGACATGGCTCGGTATTACGAAGACGAAGCCGAAACTCAACAAACCAAGTTGGCCATTGTGACCGGATTGGTGGCCTTTTTCATCGTCGCGATTTACATCGGTTCGATCATTTTCAACTTCTACGGTGGAATGGCCAGCCGATACTCCGACGCGCTTGTTCCATGACGAACCACTACAAAACACTGGGCGTCGAGCCGACGGCCACCGAGGCCGAGATTCGCTCGGCGTACCGGAAACTGGTGCTGGTGCACCACCCCGACCGGTCGAAGAACCCGAAGTCGGCCGAGGTGTTCGTGCGCGTGCGCGAGGCCTACGAGGTGCTCTCGCAGCCCGATTCGCGCCGACTCCACGACCAGCGGTTGAACCAACCCGCACCGGCGCCCGAACCGCCGAAACACCGGCCGCCCAAGCCTAAGACGGCCAGCTACCGCGGCTGGGGCGACGACCCAGAACCCGTCGCGCCGCAGGGCCCGAGAATCTCCGAGGTGGAGATCGAGCGAGACTTGGAGAAGCTTGCTTCCCTGTTCGCTATGGGCAAAATGACCGACGCCGAGGCGTTGGCGCGTGTCATCAATCACAAACTGCCTACCTTGGCAACCCCCTATGCCGTACTGGGCGACATCGCGCGGCTCCAAGGAAAGCACGAGGCGGCCGCGAGGCTCTACGCCTATGCCGTCCAGTACTCGCCAGGCAACAAGCTCTTCGAGCAACGGCACGACGAGATGCTGCGCATCCTCACGCCTCAACCCGAGGCCCGCCGGATCAACCCTTGGGCGGCGCAACTGTTCGCGTGGAGCATCGTGCTGTGTTGTCTGGCCTATGTGGCGTTGAGCCGCGAGAAGCCGATGCTGCCCACCGTCGAACTGGTGAACACTTGGACGCTCGGCTTGGTGGTC
Source organism: Fimbriimonadaceae bacterium (assembly GCA_019454665.1). Lineage (GTDB taxonomy): Bacteria > Armatimonadota > Fimbriimonadia > Fimbriimonadales > Fimbriimonadaceae > UBA2387. The sequence goes on from JACFNW010000005.1 coordinate 15,466, forward strand.
ATGTTGTTCATCTCGGGTGCGGTGGTCGGTTCGGCACTCTCGATGGGCGGGCTGCTGGAGCGGTTCGTCTCCACGACATCCGCGATGGGAGGCGTCACACCTGCGTTTTACCTTGGCATCATGGCCATCGTGAACTATTGGGCCGCCGCCGCACTCTATATTGGAACCAGTCTGCTCAACGGTTCGGCCAGCGTCGCGGTGTCGCGCTTGGTGGCCAGCGTGGGGGGCATCACGTTTCTCGCGACGCTGACCGCAGGAATCTCCACCCACGTGGACGCGTTCCAAGTACTGGTTTGGGGCGGCAACGTGGCCTATATCGGCGCCGTGGTGGGCTGGATGATCGCCGATTCGATGCTCGAGAGCGTATCGCCCTGAGGCTGAGTGTTCGCGCCGCCCGTGCGCTTGGGCGGCGTGGGACCGATGGGGTCTTCTACCGGAGGCGTCGCCGCGCCGCCCTCAAGGTCGGGCAACGTGTCTTGGACCGGGGCGCGTTCGGGCTTCGGCTTGGCTTCCGGCTTGGGCTCCGTGGTCCTGGCGCGAGTCCGCTCTTTCTTGGGCTCGGTGGTCACGCGCAAGCGCGGCGGCTTGAATGCCAGCTTGTCTTCGGGCCGTGATTCCACCTGAAGGCGGTCGGCGGCGGGTTCGGTGGCTTGCGGCTCGTCGCTGGGTTCGGTCGTTGTCTCTTCCCTGGTTCCAAGGGTCGGCAACTTGAGCTCCAGCGCGCGCGCCTTCTGGGCCACGCTGGTGCCGCTGAGCCTGGGGCCGACGACGAAGTAGCCGAGCGCGCCAAGAGCGACGGGCACCGCCAGCCATTGAAGCAAGCCAAGACCAATGCGACCGCGTTTCGCCATAGGTTCATTCTAACAGACGTGCGAAAAGGTGCCGAGTGTGCCGGGGTCCCGCACCTAGGTGCTCAAACTCAGGAGACCTTGCGTCTGCGAAGGGCCAGAGCGCCGATTCCCGCCGCGAGCACCAGCATGGTCGCGGGCTCGGGAACCGGGTTCAGCCAATCCGTGCCCGACCGAGAGGAGAAGCCCTCGATGGCGACGAGGTTGCCGTTGGCATCGCGAAAATCGTCCATCCCGTTCCAATAGGCCGAATGCGAAAAGTCCAGGGTTCCCGATACCGTCCCCGGCAGAAGCGAGTCGTTGGTGGCGTGGAAGTACGCCTCCATGTTGCCGCTGAGCAAGAACGGCTGGCCGTAGACGAACTCCAGCGTCACCTCGGTCAGAGGCTGATTGAGTTCGTCTCCCTAGTACTCGACACCGCCTTCTCCGTCCGAGTACCACGAGCCGAACCAGCCTCCCACGAGATAGCTTCCGCCGCCATCGGTGCTCGTGCCGATCCACGAATCCCAGAACCCGTAGAGCTCGGCGTCGGGCGTGTTGTAGGCACCGGAGAATGCGAACGCGTCGGAACCGAACACCCGCAGAGACGCCGTAAACGTACCGATCGTTCCGTTTAAGTCTCCGCCGTCAATCGTGACCTGATCAATCCACTGGGTTCGCGCGTCCGCCATGATCGTCCACGTCGGATCGGCAGCGTTGAACGCGTCGAAGTGGGCGAACACCTTGTTCACGCCAAAGGCCAGTTGGCCCTCTGCGACGGCGAGCGCCTTGTCCGGGACCTCGTGACGTAGGCTCACCAAATTGGGATTGTCGAACTCGTAGAGGGCCTGTTGGTCGGAATCCACCATGGTCCTGACCTCGGTGACGAAAGATCGGTCTTGAGCGTGGCCCAGCGAGGCGGCGACGAGAAGCGCGAAACAGACGTGCGGCGTGCGCATGGTCTCAAGGAGTCTGGTCATGGCCCACGTGATACCCATGGGTCGAATGGCGCGAATTGGGTACAACAAAGTCCAGATTGGGCGAGGCGAACTCTACACGCTCCGCCCGCGTAGACGTACAATAGAACGATGATCACCCTCACCGACCGCGCCGCGTGCGAGCTCAAGGAGCTCATGATCCAGGAGAACAAGACCAACGCCTACCTTCGCGTGTGGGTGGCCGGCGGCGGTTGCTCGGGCCTGCAGTACGGCATGGCCCTCGACGATGGCGAGCCCGAGGATGGCGACCAGACGTTCGAGAACGATGGCGTGCGCGTTCTGGTGGACGACCTGAGCCTGCGCTACATGGTCGGCTCGGTCGTGGACTACGTGGACGACCCCATGGGCGGCGGCTTCAAGATCGAGAATCCGATGGCCACGAAGTCCTGCGGCTGCGGCTCCAGCTTCCAGACCGAGGAAGGCCAAGCCAGCGGCGGCGGTTGCGGCAGCGGCTGCGGTTGCCGATAAGCGCGGGAATGTCGTCCGCAGTTTGCGGGTCTTTGCATGGTACGATTTCCGCCATGAAGTCTAATGACCTGTTTGACGAGGCGCTGAGGTTGCCCGAAAGGGAACGTGCGAAGTTGGCCGGATACCTCATTCTAAGTCTGGAAGCGGAGGCCGAGTCAGGCGTCGAAGCGTTGTGGGATGCTGAGATCCAAGCTCGTCTCGATCAGCTTGAAGCAGGCGATGTTCAACTCGTTCCCGCAGAGGAAGTGATAGCCCGACTGTTGAAGATTGTCGAGCGCTAGCATTCGTTGCCCGCTGGAAGCCTGGACCGGTTCAAGACCTTAGGGTACGGAGCACGATTCACTGATGAGGATCACTTACCACCAGGCGGCAGAAGCTGAGGCTGAAGCTGCTGCGCAGTGGTATGCCCAGCGTGACCTCAGCGCGGCGGAGGGTTTCATCGCTGAACTTCGAAATGGCGAGAAGGCAATCACGGAGGCCCCCGAGAGGTGGGCTCCCAGTGCACGGGGAACCCGCCGCTACCTGATGGATCGCTATCCCTTCGCTATCGTGTACCGCCGCGATGGCGAATTGATCCAGATCATTGCCGTGGCACACCTCCGACGCAGACCGAGGTATTGGACCAACCGCACGACTTAGGACCCCAGTATCTGCCGAATCACCGGCCGAACAGGTACAGCAGGATCATCCCGATCCTGCTGGCCCACGCGCCCTCGTTGTGGACGGCGAAACCGTCCTCGTAGTACACCAGGTCAGCGCCTTCTTGCCAGCCCTTCGCCGTCAGCGCATCGCGCAGCCGTCGGGCGTCGGTGACCGCTCCCGGGCCCTCTTGGGTCCCCATGTCCATCCAAATGCGGCTGGCGAACTTCTTGGGCAGCGCCTGCACGCGCTTGAGCATCGCGCGGTCATCCCACCAGACCGAGGGCGACAGCACGCCCAGCTTGCCGAACACGTCCGGCCGCGTCAAGCCCATGTGCAGCGTGACGATGCCGCCGAACGAACTGCCCGCCAGCCCCGTGTTGGCCGGGCCGGTCTTGGTGCGGTAGGTCTTGTTCACGAACGGCATCAGCTCGTCGGTGATGAACTTGCCGTAGAGGTCGGCTTTGCCGCCGGCTTCCTGGCTCCCCATGCGCGCACGGGTGGGCAGGAACTCGTTGGCCCTCTCGCCTTCGGCGTTGGCGATGGCCACGATGACGATCGGCGGGATGAGCTTGGCCTTGATCAGCGCCTCGGCGGCCTCGTCGGCACGCCACTCCAGGTTCGGCAGGTACGACGTGTCGCCGCTGAACACGTTCTGCCCGTCGTGCATGTAGAGCACCGGATAGCGCTCCTTGCTCTCGGCATAGCCGGGCGGCAGGTAGATCCACACGCGCCGCTTGTTGTTCAGGACCTTGGATTCGACGGCCTCGTGCAGGACGATCGTGCCCGTTTTGGTGACCCGTCGTTGGGGCTGGTCTTGGGCGATGGCGAGCGAGCAGGCGAATGCGAGGGCGGCGACGGCGATGCGCTTCACTCTGTTATTGTGCCCAAGGGCAAGCGGCCGAAGGGGGTCCCTGCTGGAATTCTCGGCGTGGCGGTCATAGGTTTCGCCCCCCCCCCAAGGCCCGCGCCACCCTGCCTTTCGCTTGCCCGCGCAGATGGCGCGCGGTGTCGAAGGGGACGCCTACCCGCTTTGTCCGCTTCGAAACGACCGGCAGACACAGCCTCGCCAAGGGCGGATGACGCTCGGGCCGGGCTTCCTCTGCCTGACCTAACATCCGGCAGGAATGCCCGTCACGCTGAGCCCTTGGGCGACGCAGTCGCCCAAGGTGTCGAAGCGGATGGGTCGGCTCGGCCCGACGCAGGGGCACGACGGGGCGGGGGTGCCACGGTCTGGCCGGGCCCGACCATGCTTCGCCCGGTGCCGACGCCCCTGCCCGGCAGACCGTGCTTCTCCCGCCGAGGCTCGCTCTCGAATTACACGTTCCATCTCGTGGTTCATCGGCGCTGATCAACCCTCCCCTCGATCCCCTCCCGATCTTCGGGAGGGGACGTCACCCGACC
>JACFNW010000543.1 GCA_019454665.1 Fimbriimonadaceae bacterium
CCCCGGTCTGATCAACGTGGACTTCGCCGACGTGCGCTCGATCATGCAGGACGCGGGTCCCGCCCTGATGGGCATCGGCTACGGCGTTGGCGAGCAGCGCGCGCTTCAGGCCGCGCAAAGCGCCACCAACAGCCCCCTGCTCGAGCAGACGATCCATGGCGCCAAGGGCCTGCTGGTCAACATCACCAGTTCCCAAGACTTGACTCTGAGCGAAGCCACCGAGGCGATGGAATACATCCAGGGCCTGTGCGACGAAGAGGACGCGAACATCTTCTTCGGCACCGTGGTGGACCCAGAAATGGATGGCTCGGTTCGCATCACGGTTCTGGCCACCGGCTTCACCGACCAACCGTCGGAGGCGCAGCCGCGCGACGCGTTCGCCCGCCCTCAACCGCGCCAGGTCGAGCAGCCGGTACAGCAACAACCCGCCCCGCGAACGCAAGCCGAATCGGCCCGCCGCACGGTTTGGGACCGCATCCAGAACCCGCAGACCGCCCGGGAAGAGACCAAGCCGACGACACCCCCTGCCGCTGCTCCGTCGGCTCAGCCGGAAGCGGAGTCGTTCGACGAGAGCGACCTCGACATCCCGGCGTTCATCCGCGAGCACAAGCGACGAAACCAGTAGCCGCTCAGGCGAATGGGTCCACGTCGTCGTCGAGGACGGCTCGGGGCTCTTTTCGCGGCGCGACCGAGACCTTTCCGTATTGCCGGATGATCGCGAGCGCATCGGCATCAAGGGGCGCACGGTGCAGTTCGCGCAGCAGGTTGGCCATGTCGTTGTCCTCGGCCATCTTCGAGAGCAGGTCAGCGATTTCGTTCGGGTTGCCGCGCATTTGCCGCGCGCGCTCGGCCACCAACTCCCTGAGCGAGCGATCGGCGGCTCTGGGGTACTTCCGCAAGCCGTCCGAGCCCCGCAAGCACGGAGGAATGGGGAATCGCACGAAGATGGGCTGGGCGAAGTGCGGGTGTTTGATGAGCACCTCGCCCGTGGGAAGGGTTGCGAGTTTCTCCTTGACCGCAGGCGTGAAGTAGCTGTAACCGGGCTGGGCGAGTTCCTCCGCCTCGATGTGCCCAAAGGCGTGCGAGGCGCTGTTGCCCACGACCTCTTTGTCCACGCGGCTGCGGAACTGCTGCGCCCCAAACAGCGTCAGGCCCATGTACCTTCCCCGCGCCGAAATGTCTTTGAGCGCCGAGAGCACGTAAGTTTCGCCGCCGCCGGAGGGCGCGTACTTGTTCAGCTCGTCCACGACCACGATCAGCCGATCCACGCCCAGCTTGCGATCTTCCATCAGGTCCTGAATCTGACTGATGAACGCCGAGAACACCAAGTCTTTGGCGTCCGAGTGCAACTGCGACACGTCCACCACCACCACGGAGCCCGGCTCGAAACGCTTGCTCAGGGGTCCTAGGGTCTTACCATCGTGCGAGATGAGTCCCGAGTAGCGGTGTTGGAGGTTCGTCAATCGGTTCAGGACCTTGCGCATCGTCAACGGGTGCTGCACGCCCTTCCCCTCGCCATTGTCGGCCTGACGCAACTCCAGCTTGATGATGTCGGTCAATTCGCCGAGGGTCTTGGCTTGACGCTCACCGCCGGACCCGGGAAGCTTCCCTTGCGCCAGCACGTACTTGTCTTTGAGGTATCCGAGGAAGCCAGCCGCTTTGGCGTCCAGGTCCTCGCGGCCCACCAGGACCTCGAAGTTGTCCATGATGTCTTGCAGACCGAAGGCAAACGGCCGCGTCGGGTTCCCTGCTTCCACCTCGGCCCCAAAGCGCACCGTGTTCAGCTCCCCGTTCGCCACGTGCTTGTAGGGCGCGTAGTACTCCACGTTCTCGAACGGAGTCGGTTCGATGCCGCACCGAAGGTAGATCTCCAACTGATCCGGCGAAATGACGTGCTCGGGGTCTTTGTCCAGATAAAGCAAGTCGCCGCCCTTGGTATTGAACAAGAGCGTGGCCACGGTCGGGGCTCCTGGGGTGGTTTTGCTATGGGTGAAGATGGACTTGAGCAGGAACAGGATGTAGCTGGTTTTGGCGGCAAGGCCCGAGGTGCCCGTGATGTTCAG
>JACFNW010000544.1:0-1475 GCA_019454665.1 Fimbriimonadaceae bacterium
CGGGGTGGAAGGCATGGTACTCCGGCACCGCGTTGCGCGGGTCGGGCACGTACTTGGGTGGGTCGAACCCGGCTGCCACGAGCGCACGGCGAAGAAGGACAAACGCGTCTTCTTCGTCGTCAATCACCATGATCCGGGGTCTGAACCCATTGGAGTTACAGTACATGCGGGGCTCCGTGCCAATCGAATCATCGGCACGCGATCCGCGGATGCTCTAGTTTTCGTCTTCCGAGGGCCTTCCAATCGCGAAATCGCTGACCTTGTCGCCCTGCATCGTGAGGGTGACGAGGAAGCCGCCCCAATCAACGCCCTTGGGCTTGAGGGTCGCCTGACTCGTACCCGGCGGCATCCACTCGGGCGTGGTGGACGTATGCTCGAACGTACCCGGCTTGATGCCGAGACGCTTGGCTGCTGCTTCGATGCCGTTCACGCCCTCCAACGCGCCCCATGCGGACCGAAACGCCCCCTTTTCATCGAAGCCAACCGACCACCCTCGTTGGGCGGGCGGCTGTTTCATCTCTCGCGATGCGGAGAAGAAAGTCATGTGCTTCAGGCCATCTTCGTCATAGAACCTGTACTCGTTCAACGCGAGCTTCCAGCCTTGCGCTTCTGGGATGTCGAGGCGCACCGCGATGTCCCTCGAACTCGAGCGTCCGCTGTCTGCGTCCCACCACAGCTTGCCGGGTGGCGTCTCCATTCGCGACAGAACGCGTTTCCAGCCCACGTCGGCGCCACGAAACTGAAACGTCAGTTCTTGCATCTTTCCGTCGGCGAAGAGGACATTGACACTGCCACTGCTCGTCTCCCCATCTCCGAACGCGAGCGACACACGCTCCGCTCCGGGCAGCTCCCTCGCCTTGCTTGGGGTCAAGGCGCGGACGCCATCCAGCGACAGGGCGAACTCCCCGGGCACCCAGAAAGTCTCTGCGCCAGCCCCCCATGCACGTTCGACGCCACTCAGATCGCCGCGCAAGAGTGCCGCCAAGTCCAACTTGGGGGCGTCCTGGGCGAGCCCCAGCAGTGCTGACAAAAGACCAAGGACCATGCTCCCTAATCTAGCAGAAAGGGTCACAGTTTGGAAAGCAGTTCCAGCCAACGCTTCCAAGCCGCATCGCGGCCCCTTCGGTTGACCTCCTGCGCCTCGGGCTGCTCGCCGCTGCGCATGAAGCCGTGTCCCGCGCCTTCGTAGAGGACCGGCTCGTACTTCTTCCCTGCCGCCTTCATCAGCCTTTCGGACTCGGGAATCGTGGCGTTCACGCGCGCATCGTTTCCGCCATAGAAGCCGTAGACCGGCACCGCGATCTTCGCGATGGCGGCGGGATCGGTGGGTCCAGAACCATAAAACGGGAAGGCGGCGACGATGCTCTTGCTGTGCGTGGCGAACAAGAACGACTGCGTTCCACCCCAGCAGAAGCCACCCACGGCCACTTTGCCGTTGGAGGCGGGCAGCTTTGCGCCGTACGCCACGGCGGCGT
>JACFNW010000544.1:1485-2059 GCA_019454665.1 Fimbriimonadaceae bacterium
GAGGGCAGCATGCTGATCACCTCGCGCACCTTGCCCACGTCGGGGAAGTCCACCGTGCGCCCGCCGTTCGGGGCCATTCCCGACAGGAAGTCGGGCGTGATGGCGATGTATCCCTTCTCCGCCAGTTGGTCGGCGACGGACATCACCCAATCGGTGAGGCCCATGATTTCGTGGATGAGCACGACCACGGTCGCCTTCTCCTTGACCTCAGGGTAAACGACGAAGGCCTTCACCGTGCGGTTGCCGCTCTTGAGCTCCACCCACTCTTGATGCCGTGGCGAATCGTCGAGCCGTTTCTTGGCCCAATCTTGGGCATGACTGGTCAGGGCGAGAGCGAACAGGGCAACGGTCCAGAGACAACGCATGGCTATCCCATCATAAACCGTTGAACCGAACTTGGGTTCCCTAGCCGCCGGTTTGGCCGAAGTTCGCGCGCAGGATGAGGAAGTCGGCGGCGTTGACCGAGCCATCGCCGTTGAGGTCGGCGTTGGGGTTCCAGCCGGGTCCGCCGGTGCTCGATCCGAACGCGCCGCGAAGGAGCAAGAAGTCCGCGATGTTCACCGCGTCGTTCCCG
>JACFNW010000545.1 GCA_019454665.1 Fimbriimonadaceae bacterium
GGAGACGGGTCGCCAAGTCCTCACCGAAACCGTCGGTTTGGACAACAACAACCGCGTACGACTCCAGTGGGAGGGCCGAGGCAAATTCGAGGCCTACCTCAAACACGGTACGTTCTTGACCCGCAAGGTCAAGTTCGACCTGACCGAACGCAACGAGAGCACACTCGTTTTCGACCTGCACAACGGCGATGCCAACGGGGATGACTCGATCAACCTCGCCGACTTCTTCATCGTTCGACGCAACTTCGGCTCCAGCCAGGGCCAGGCGGCGTTCGACCCGCGCGGCGACCTCAACAAGGACGGCCGCGTGGACGTCAAGGACTTCATCATCCTGCGGCGCCACTTCGGCAAGCAAGGGGACCGCTAGACTCGCACAAGGAACCCATCATGAAACGCATCGCAACGCTTCTGGGAATCACGGCCTTCGCAGCCGTCGGCTTGGCCCAGCCGCTCGGTGGCCGCGTGTTCACCTACACCGTGGACAGCGACTACGCCGGTCACTACCACGGCCTGGTCAACATCATCTACTTCGGCATGCCCACGACGACCTACGTGAACCCGTATCTTTACGTGAACGGCTTCATGTCCGCCGTCTTCACCGTGGATGGCTGGGGCTCCGGTTGGCATCAGGGCTCGACCGAGATCACCATCTACCACAACGAGCAGTTGGGGATTGACTTCCAGAACTTCGGCGACCTCACCAAGGTCCCGGGATCCGGGCCCAGCGGCCCCTTGACCAACCTCAACATCCCCGCCCTCTACCGGGCGATCGCCTACGACTATGCCAACCTGCCGATGGCACTCGGGTTGCCCGTACTCGCCAACGGCGTCACGTTCAACAACGCGTGGAGCAACTTCACGTGGGCGTTCCCCCTCTACACGGGCGGCAAGATGAAAATCGTCCTCGATCGCCGGATTGACGTGGCCCCCGACCACGGCCCGGGAACCTACGTGAACCCCGGCGAGCTGATCCTGATCCGATTCTAAGTCCGCAATCTCGAAGAGCGAGTGATCCGAGCGGGGGCCGCAAGCCCCCGCTTGTTTTTCTGTCTGTACATTCTCGGCCCGCATCCGTTATGATAGTAGGGCTTGAGGCTCCATCCTATGAAACGCGCCTTTACCCTCATCGAACTCCTCGTGGTGATCGCCATCATCGCGATTCTGGCTGCGATGCTCTTCCCCGTCTATGCACAGGCCAAAACAGCCGCGCAAAAGACCACCGTCATCTCCAACACCAAGCAGGCGGGCACCGCCATGCTGATGTACCTCTCCGACAATGACGACGCCTTCCCTTCGATGCACGCCATTGACCCGATCACGAACACGGTGGTCAGCGGTCCGGTGTCGGCGAGCGGGCTGGGGCCTTATCGTCTGTGGTCCATCCCCGCCGGTTGGGGCGTCAATGCGGCGGCCCGACAGGCCGACGAAGTCGCGTTCCACAACGCCATCCACCCCTACACCAAGAGCTTCGACATCTACGGAGGAGCAGGGCTGAACCTTTACACCGCAGGCTTCAACTACGCCACGGCGCCCGCCAACTTGCCCATCGTGGCCCTCTCGGGGAACGGTCTGCTCCACCTGTGGAACGCGGGCGCGATCGCGACGCCAAGCAAGCTCCCCATGATGTGGTTTGGCAACGGCAAGGAAGCCTACCGCGGCTATGGCTACACGTCGCCCTACCTCCGCTGCACGTTCGTGGGGACCGCCTCCAGCCCAGCACCGCCTTGCCGATTCAACCCGTCGGGAGCCGTTCAAGCCGGTCTGACCGCCCGGTCCCGCGAGGACACCTACGAGTTCACGTTCGTGCCGGCCAACGACACGGTCCGGGCGTTCCAAAACGGGAACATCTATGTGTCGGCGGACTCTTCCGCACGATTCAAACGCATGGGGTCGGACACCTCGACGCCCTCGGGAGCGTTCGTGACTTCCATTGACGAACCGGGATACACCTATGGCGGACCGCCTGCCGAGCCAAGCTATCCCGCGGGACACGTCATCTCGCCGATGCGCTGCGTCAGCGCCCCGGGGTCGCCTCACTACATGAGCATGTTCCGACC
>JACFNW010000006.1:0-18898 GCA_019454665.1 Fimbriimonadaceae bacterium
CCCAATATGCAAGACGAGGATGGCAAACCTCTCAAAATCCCGCATATGGGCTGGACCGACACCTACCCCGTCGCCGGCAAGCGCTTGTTCGAGCGGTGGGACGAGGACGAGACCCGCTTCTACTTCGTCCACTCGTTCCATGCCGTCTGCGACGACCCCGCCGATGTCGCGGCGACCGCCCACTACGGCATTGACTTCACGGCCTCGGTCGAGCACGGGCACATCAGCGGCTGCCAGTTCCACCCCGAAAAGAGCCACCGCTACGGAATGAAACTCCTCACCCATGTCTACCGCCAAGAAGCAACTGCCTAGGGTCATTCCGTGCTTGCTCCTGAAGGGGCATGGGCTCACCAAATCGGTGCAGTTCAAGGACTTCAAGTATGTGGGCGACGCCGTCAACGCCTGCCGCATCTTCAACGAGAAAGAGGTGGACGAGCTGATGTTTCTCGACATAGACGCTTCGCGGGAGAACAAGAAGCCGCGCATCGAGTTCATCAAAGAGATCGCGGGCGAGCTGTTCATGCCGCTGGGCTACGGTGGCGGTGTGACGACCACGCAAGAGGCGGATTTGCTGTTCGCCGGAGGCGTTGAAAAGGTCAGCATCAACACCGCAGCCTATACGAATCCGCAACTCATCACCGACATCGCCAACCACTACGGCAGTCAGAGCGCCATCGTCACGGTGGACGTCCGGAAGCCCCTCATCGGCGGCTACAAGCTCTACTCGAACGGCGGACAAGTGCCGCAGAAGGTCTCGCTGCTCGACCACCTGCGGCGGATGGAAGACGCCGGCGCGGGCGAGTTCGTCATCAACTCGATTGATCAGGACGGCAAGATGTCGGGCTTCGACCTCAAGCTGATCACCTTGGTTTCCGAAGCGGTCAGCGTGCCGGTGGTCGCCCTGGGCGGGGCGGGCAACAAGCAACACATCTTGGACGCCGTTCAGGCGGGCGCGTCGGCCGTCGCGGCGGGCAGCATGTTCGTGTTCCACGGCAAGCACCGGGCCGTGCTGATCACCTATCCGGGTCGGCGAGAATTGAAGGACCTGTTCGGGATCGCGTAGCCGCGCCCTGCGGGGCCAGGCCCTCGGCGGCGTCCAGAGCCTCGATCCAGCGCGCCCACGTCCGGCTCCCTTCGACCTTCTGCTTGAGCCTCGGCGGCAGGTTCGGGGTCCGGTAATCAAAGTGCGTCTGCTTGCGCAGGCGCTCGATTTTCGCCATGCTTGGCACTCGAAACATCACCAGATCGCGGGCTTCGCTGCACACGATGTTGCGCCAGATGTTCTGGCTGGGGAAGCAACGCGCGCACCGCTTCTTGAGCGCCGAGAGCTCCTCGTCCAGTGCAAAGACCTGCTCGCCACTCGGATCGGCGAACCGACCCATCCAGGGAAACCGAGTGGTGTACGGGTGGTACATCGGCACCTCGAACCGTGGTCCCTCGAACGCCTGCCCCGCTGCCCAGTTGGTGGCGTCGTGATCCAAGTGACCCTGCTCGAACGCGGGAACGACAAGGCGGTCCGGTGAGAACTCGCGCACGACGTCGGCCAAACCGCGCGCCAACGTAGGCATTACCTCGATGAACCGCCCATCCGGCGCATCGAGAAACGTCAACGAATCGGCCTTCAGGCCGATCAACTCGGCCACGCGCAACGACTCGGCACGGCGGACTTCGGTCGAGTGCATCCAGCAGGATGAAATCGCCGCACCCGACTGGGCGAGACGCTTCATCCAGCCGCAGATGGCCAGTTCGTCGTCCGGGTGGGCGAAGACGAACAGCCAGCGCAACGACGGGTCTGCCTCGAAGGCGACATCCATGTTCCATTCATTGTGGCCCGAATGGACCGCCTCACCAGAGGTGAGGGGGGTACAACCAAGTCCTTGCAGAAGCTCTCGGCACTCCTCGCCCTCGCTTGTCTCGCGTTGGTTGGTTGCAAGATCAACGAACAGGTGACGAAGCCCGAAGACGCCTCCGAGCCCGGCACGGCGCGGTTGGAACTCGTGCGTCAGCGCATGGAAGACGACCTGGTCGAGGTCGAATGGAAGTTCACCGGCGACCGCAAGTGGGTTTGGGGCTCGGCCGACCCGGACCTGAAGCTCCGGTACGCCTACCCATTGGGCACGGGCCAAACGCACGGGGGCAAGCACATCTGGACGATCACCCTGCGGCTCCGCCGTTTCCCGGGCACCGACAAGGCGGTCGAAGAACGCGTGATGCTCGGCGACCTGCCCGAAGCCAAGAGCGGCGACAACTTCCTGGACACCTACGATCGGCCCATCGAGTTCGGCAAGGAGTACACTTGGAAAGGCTCGCTCAAGGACTCGGTCAAGCTCTACCAGACCGAGCCCACAACGATGACGGTGCCCGGCGAACTGCCCCTCTACGAGTTCAAGCAGCTCGACGAGGAAGGCAAGGAGCGCATCCAGGGCATGCGCCTGAAGGTGATGGAATGAGCGAACCCCTCGCCGAGCATCCGACCGACTGGCGCAAATTCTTCGACGCCCACGCCCCACGGTACATGGAGAACACGTTCACTCGGCACACGGCCGCCGAGGTGGGCATGCTGATGCAGTTGTTCGGGCTTTCGGCGGGGTCGCGAATCCTCGACATGGGCTGCGGCACGGGGCGGCACGCCATCGAGTTCGCGCGGCACGGCTTTCGCGTCACGGGTGTGGATTTCTCCCAGGGCATGCTGGAGCAGGCCCGCGCGGCATCAAGCGGCTTGGACATCGAGTGGATCTGCGCGGACGCCACCGAGTGGCGCTCAGACGAACCGTTCGATGCCGCCGTCTGTCTGTGCGAGGGCGGCGTCGGTCTTCTCGGCGAGCGGGACGACCCCGAAGTCCACGACCGCGCCATTTTGGAGAACATCGCGGCATCGTTGCGCCCAGGCGCCCCGTTCGTGCTCACGGCGCTCAACGGATACCAGATCATCCGCCAGATGAAGGACGAGCACGTTCAGGCGGGCGCGTTCGACCCCGCGACCATGATCGCCCACTACAAGGACGATTGGGAGTTGCCCGAGGGCCGGACCACGTTCCGCATCCGCGAACGCTTGTTCATTCCGCCCGAGATGGTGCGGATGCTGCGCGAGGCCGGATTCCGGGTCGTCCACGTGTGGGGCGGCACAGCGGGCGAGTGGGGTGCAAGGCCGCTCAAGCTCGACGAAATCGAAGCGATGTACGTCGGCATCCGGCTCTAGGACGCCCCCGGTCGCAATCTTGGGTAAAACGCGCCTTGAAATGAGGCGCGTCACCCTACTGGTCTGCTTGTCGCTTCCCATCGCCGCGTGCGCGCAAGTGGACCTACCGAAAACACTGGACCTGCTCCAGCCGCGACAGCTTGGCCCGACGATCATGGGCGGCCGAATTGCGGACTTGGCCGTCTATGAGAAAGAGCCCCGAATCTTCTACATCGCCACCGCCAGCGGCGGCTTGTGGAAGACCGAGAACGGAGGGATCACCACCTCGCCCATCTGGGATCGAGGGACGACGGTCGCTCTGGGTGCCGTGGCCGTGGACCCCAACGACGTCAACCACGTGTGGATCGGCACGGGCGAGGCGAACAGCCGCAACTCGACGGCGTGGGGCGACGGCGTCTACAAGTCCACCGACGGCGGCAAGACATGGGAGCACGTTGGGCTGAAGCAGTCCATGCACATCAGCTCGATCATCATCCACCCCAAGGATAAGAACACGATCTTCGTCGGCGCCCTCGGCCCGCTTTGGGGACGCGGCGGCGAGCGAGGCCTCTATCGGACCACCGATGGCGGCAAGACGTGGTCGAACCTGCTTTCCGTGGACGACGTGACGGGCGTGATCGACTTGGTGATGGACCCTAAGAACCCGCGCAACATGCTGTGCGCGATGTACCAGCGCGAACGGAAACCCTGGCAGTTCGCCAGTGGCGGCCCGGGCAGCGGACTCTACCGCTCGACCGATGGCGGCAACAGCTGGAAGAAGGTCGAAAAGGGCATGCCCGAAGGCCCTCTCGGACGCATCGGATTGGATTATTTCCGCAAAGATCCCAAGATCGTCATCGCCACGATAGAGGCCGGGCAAGGCAAAGGCGGATTCTTCCGCAGCACCGACGGCGGCGAGTCGTGGACGCGCATGAGCGGGACCAACCCTCGGCCCTTCTACTTCTCGATTCCCCGTCAAGACCCGCTGGACGAAAACCGGGTCTATGTGCCCGGTGTGCAGCTGATGGTCAGCGACAACAAGGGCGAGACGTTTCGCAACATGCCCACCAACGTCCACGTGGATCACCACGCGATGTGGATCAACCCAAACGACAGCAATCACCTGATCATCGGCGAGGACGGCGGCTTGGCGCAGTCTCGAGACCGCGGGCTGCGGTGGGAGCATATCAACGATATGCCCTTGGGCCAGTTCTATGGCATTGCGTTCGACATGAGGCGACCCTATTACGTCTATGGCGGTCTTCAGGACAACGGTAGTTGGGGGTTGCCGACGCAAACCCGCCACGGAGGCGTTGCGTTCTGGCACAACTTCAACTTGAGCGGTGGAGACGGCTTCCACGTGCAGGTCGATCCCGAAGATTGGCGAACGGTGTATTCCGAAAGCCAAGGCGGATTCTTGCAGCGGCGCGACCTGGTGACCGGCGCCACGCGCAGCATCCGTCCGCGACCGCCGCGCGGAGAGACGTACCGCTTCAACTGGAGCTCGCCGATCCACATTTCGCCCCACAACTCGAAGACGATCTGGTTCGGGGGCAACCGACTGTTCAAGAGCGTCAACCGAGGCGACACGTGGTCCTTGATCACCGACGACCTCACCACCAACGATCCCGCCAAGCTCAATCCAAGGGCCGGTGTGACGCCCGAAGACACGGGTGCCGAACGGCACTGCACGATCATCACGATCAGCGAATCGCCGATGCAAGCGGGCGTCGTGTGGGTCGGCACAGACGACGGCAACGTCCAACTCTCGAAGGACGACGGCAAGACTTGGGAGAACGTGGTCTTCAACATCCCCGATCTTCCCGCTAACTCCTGGTGCTCGCGCGTCACGGCTTCTGCGTTCAAACTCGAGCGATGCTACGTCACGTTCGACAATCACCGGTCGAACGACTTCAAGTCCTACGTCTATGTGACGGAAGACTTTGGCAAGACGTGGACCAAGCTGAGCGGCGCGATTCCGGAAGGCGACTGCGCCTACGTCATCAAAGAGGGTCTCTCGAACGAGAATCTGCTCTTTCTCGGCACCGAGATGTCGCTTTGGGTCTCGATGGATCGCGGCCAGAATTGGACTCGATTCACCAAGGACTTCCCCACGGTCGCCGTCCACGATCTGGCGATTCAACCGCGTGAGAAGGACCTGATCATCGGCACTCACGGTCGCAGCATCTGGACCATGGACATCGGCGCTCTCGACCAGTTGGTTCCTGAAGTCATCGAGAAAGACTTGGCCGTGCTCAAGCCGCAAGACGTGCTGAACCTTGGGTTTACCGGGTACCAGCAAGGCGACGGTCATCGGGTGTACCTATCGCGCAACACACAGCCGGGCACAACCATCTTCTACTGGATGAAGACGGAAGTGACGGACGCGCCGCGCATCACGATCACGGACGTCACCGGCCGCGCGGTCGCCGAGCTGAACGGCTCGCGGCAAGCGGGCCTGAACCGGGTGGCGTGGAACGCCCGCACCCAGGGCCGAGGCATCGTCGCGGCGGGGACGTACAAGGTCACCGTGACCGTGGGCGACAAGTCGGAATCGAACACGATCGAGGTCGTGGACGTTTCCGAGCAGCCCGGTTAGCGATCCACCGAGGACCTATGCCGGCTTCGGCATAGGTCCTTGGGCCCGCTCTCTCTGCGGAATCTGCCTCTGACCGGCCCCCGCATCCGGGCGGTGTAACGCCGAATCCGAGCAAACGTCAAGAAAAAGTCAGGTTCAAATGAATCTGATGGCCAAGGAATGGCCTATACTGACAATGGAGGTCATGCACGTACCCCGCCTGAGAAGCTACGCCATGAGTCTGACCGTCGCGCTAGGAGCGTGGACACACGGTCAGGTCTCGATGGAAGCCAACGGAACGTCGGAAACGCCGACGCCCGTGGTCGCGGGGCGTCAGTCCATTGACCTCGTGCCCGTTCGCCCCGATGAGATCGGATTGGCGCTCCGGCATGGCTACATCGTTCCTGGAAGCGAGCAACTCGAACTGGGCGGCAAGGTCCTCAAGCGCGGCCGGGACTACCACCTCGATGCCGAAGCCGGCGTCGTCTACCTGATGATTCAGGCTCGGCCGGGCGACACGCTCCGCGCCATCTACCGCCACGATCCCGAAGGCAAGATCAAGTCCGGGACCTCCGACCTCGCCGCCAAGTTGGGCAGCATGAGGTTCGACCTCGTGCCGGGAGCGATGGGCATGGTGCTGGGTCTGGGCATGACCGAGCGCATGCAAGACGGCTCGGTCCTCCGCTCGAACGTCTACGGCCTCAACAACAGCTTCTCCGTCGCGCCAGGCTGGTCCATCGCAGGCGCCTACATGGTGGGCGACCGGCAACGCACCGAAGCGCGCTCCGGTTTCGAGTTCGATGGCGCCAAGAAAGAGACCGAGACCGGCAAGTCCAAGTTCGTGGTCCAGCAAATGAAAGCCGGGCTTCTGGGCGGCTCGGTGACGGTGGACTACCAGGACATCAGCAAGAACTTTACGGGCTTCAACGCCGTCGCGGGGAGCTTGCAGGGCGCGAACGTGGATCAGCTCCGCAAGGAGCGGGGCTTGCAGCGCCAAGGCTTCAGCCTCCAAGACGCCAACGTCGGCATCGGGAAGTTCAGCCAGTCCATGCGGACCGTGAAGGACGACACGGGTTCGCTCGAATGGCGGACGCTCGGATTCGCCTCCGGCGGGTTCAGCCTCAACTGGGATTCCCGCAAGAGCGATAAGAACTTCAAGCGGTTCAACGACCTCGCCGAAGGCGACCGCGAGCAACTCAAGAAAGAAGCCGGACTGAATCGCGAGAACTTGGCGATCGGGTTCAAGCAGTCGGTCGGCGCCCTGAGCTACACGGCCAACAAGATCGAGGACGGCAACGGCAAGGGCATCCATCGGCGAGCGATCACGATGGAAGCCGTCCAAACCAAGTTCACCTACGGCGACCAGCACATCGAAGACGGCTTCACGGCTTTCGGCGGGTTGGCGGAAGGCGAGCGCGGCCAGTGGGCGCGCGAGGGTGGCCTGCGCCGCGAGTGGTTCGGCGTGGAAACGGCCCTGCTCGGCGCGAAGTCGCCGGTCAAGTTCTCGTCCAGTGCGGTCCGCAACGACAACGGCGACTTCCGCTCCACCGACCTGTCGGCCCAGTTGGGCGGGTTCACCGTCACGCGCAATGAGAAGATCGTGGACGCGAAGTTCGGTGCGCTGCCCAACCTCGCTCCCGCCGAACTCGGGGCGCATGTGCAAGGCGTTGCCCAGATGTATCAGCCCACGGGCATCCAGATCAAGAACACCGAAGCCGGGACGTTCGCCGGCGGGTACGGCATTGACCGCACCTCGACGCGAATCACGGGCCAACCGCTCAAGGACGTCAACGTCCGAGCCGAGTCGCTGTCCGTCAGCGGCATGACCTCGGGCGCCACGGTGGACTTCCTGCAGATCGTGGGCAAGAGCGCGGCGTTCAAGTTCCGCAACCAGCGAACGGGCAACGGCTTCAACGAGTTCGGCAAGCTCATGGAGTTCGAGCGGCACCAACTCGGCAACGTGGCGGGACTCGACACCAGCGAAGTCGAGGCTTCGACCGCGCTCCCGAAGGGCGGCAAGGCAACGTTCTCGCAGCTTCAAGTGGACGGCCCCAACGGCGGACTCGAACGCACCGAAACCGGACTGACGAGCAAGAACCTGGACGTGAAGTTCGTCACCCGAAACGTGGACGACGGATTCAACGACGTGGGCCAGTACCTGCACCCCGAGCGGCAACTCTTCGCCGGAATGAAGGGCTACAAGCAAAGCGAGGTGCTCGCCCGCTGGCAGATCCTGCCGACGCTCAAGGTGTACGCCCAGTGGTACGACGCGAAGAACTCGTCGCTGGAGCGAGACAAGGTCTACCGAGAAACGAGGCTCGCCTACGCCTTGGACAAGCACACCCAGGTGGACGCTTCCCGCATCGTGCGCAAGGACGACGACCCGCTGAACACCATCTTCGCGCAGCAACACGACACATGGTCCATCCGCCGCGACTTCGGGCGGTTCGGCGCCGTCAGCTTCGCCGAAGAGAAAGTGACCTACGATGGCACCGAGGCCAAAGAGCCCGACCGCACGAAGACTTACGTCGGCTACGAAACCAAAATCGACGCCAAGACTTCGTTCAAGACCGAACAGATCGTCACCAAGTTCGAAGGCGGCACCGAGGAGAAGGTCAGCGCCAACACGGTCAGCAAAGAAATCACTCCGCGCATGGGCGTGAGCGTCACCGACGTCAAGATCAACCGCGAAGGCGAAGAGAAAGACGAGACGAAGCGCGTGTACGGCTTCTGGTACGACTTCGGCCAGAACATCCGGATCAAGTACGGAGTGGATCGTCAACTCAAGGGCGACCAAGGCGCGTCGCTCAAGTCGGACCTCAGCGTGACGCCCGGGCAAGTCGGCGACGTCAAGATTGACAGCGCCAACTACAACGTGGATCGCGTGGACGAATCGCGACAGAATCGCCACGTCGGCAACGTCCAACTCGGCACCGTCAAGCCGCTCCAATTCGGCCCGCTCAGCAACGTGACGTTCCGCTTCGCAGCCGACACCGAACGAAACCACTTCGACTGGCGCAAGGAAAACCGCGACTTCAACTTCGGCGCCAAGCTGGGTTCGACCTCGTTCGGCTTTGCGTACAAGAGCCAAGTCCACCCAACCGGCGACCGAGGCGTGGACCGCAAGTTCTCGTTCAACACCGATCCGAGCGAAAAGGCCCGGCTGAACCTCGCCCTTGAGTACAAGACGCGAACGCTGCCCGGCGACGAGCAGATCGTGATGCGCAACTATGCCGTCACGTGGCGTCCGTGGAGCGGCGTGGAACTCTCGCACAACGTCCAAACCAACCCCGAGACCACGAAGGGCGACGCGTTCCTCGGCTCCATCGTCAAGGCGGCTCACGCCAACAAGTGGCGCCTCGGCTTCAGCCGCAACCCCGACACCAAGATGGGCCTCAGCTGGGAAGAACTGATTGACGAGAGCAAGAAGTCGCTCTCCCGGATCGGCGGCATTGACCTCAGCCTGTTCAACAAGAGCGGTTCGCCGCTGTCTCTGTTCTATGGCGTCGAGCAGAAGGACCTCGCCGGCAAGCGCCAAACCGTCCACCGCTATCACCTGCGTTTCGACCAAAAGCCGGGGCCCAACCAATTGTTCAGCGTCTTCGCCGGCAACGTGTCCTACGAGCATTCCATCGCCGACGGCTGGAAACGCAACAACTGGACCGTCCTGTTCAACTATCAACTGAGATTCTAGGGTGTTTCAAGTCGAGAGACCCATCCAATCGGGGTATACAAGCGTCTGCATGGTTCATCCTGTCAAACTGCGCGCCTGGTGGGCGCGGTGCCAAGGTTTGACAACCGCCCCCAAGAAATCGGCTCGGGCGGTGCTCGCCTCTGCCGGCTGGGCACGGAGCGTCGGCAGCGTCAACCCCTATCTGTCGCTGTTCAGCCGCGCCGGGATCACCCGCGACGAAGCCGAGTTCGCGGCGGCGTGTATGGACATTCAAGAACTGCCCGCCGCTCGGGGCTGCACGTACTACGTCGGGCAAGAAGACTTCGCCCTCGCAACCCTTGCCGGCCGCAAGACCGCCGAGACCCCCATCCGCGCCGCGAGGAAGCACCTCGGCTTGACCGACGAGGAGTTTCAGGCCCTGTGCGAAGGCGTACTCGAAGCGCTGGCGATAGACGAAATGGACCCGGTCGAGCTTCGCCAGAGGTTGGGATCGAAGGTGCGGGACCTCGGTACCGAGGGAAAGAAACGCGGCCTCAGCACCACTTTGCCGCTCGCTTTGGGCTGGTTGCAGGCGCAAGGCGCGGTTCGGCGCGTACCCGCGACTGGACGGCTGGATCAGGAACGGTACCGCTATGCACTCTGGACCAACAGCCCCGTGCCAAAAGCTCCGCAAGACCCGGCCTGGGTTCTCGGGGAGCTGGCCACGGCGTACTTCCGCTGGATCGGCCCGGCGACCACGGCACAGTTCCAAGCCTTCGCCGGTTGCGGCGCGACCGATGCGCGCGCCGCTTGCGAGGCCGCCCACGTGGTTTCCATTGGCGACGACCTGTTGTTGCCCGACGAGCAGTTGGAGGCTTGGCAAGCGTTCGAAGCCCCATCGCAGCCCGATTACCGCCTGGTGGCGAGCTTGGATTCCCACCTGCTCCTGCGGCGCGAGTTGCGATCCTTGTTGGAACCGCAAGACGCCGAGCGAATGGCCGCGGGCGAGTTCGGTCCCGTCCCCAGTGGACACCTGCTCGACTTGCACAGCCACGCCATCCTGGACCGGGGTCGCATCGTGGGCCTCTGGGAGTTCGATCCCGCCCGACAAGAAATCGTCTGGTACAGCTTCGTCCAACCCGATGACGCGCTCCGCCAGGCGATCGCCAGAACCCAGGACTTCGTGCGCGAAGTGGGCGATGCCCGCTCGTTCAGTCTGGACAGCCCGAGGAGCCGAACCAACAAAATCGAGCTGTTGAGGCGATTGTCGGCCCCCTGACCTTGCTCCTTCTGCGCCGAAACGGGTTGACTCCCTCCCGTGCCGCGCGTCGCCGTCATCATCCCAAGCTACAACCACGCGCGGTTTCTCGGCGCGGCCATCGAGTCCGTCCTGGCACAAACGTGCGAGGACTGGACGCTGCTGGTGTTGGACGACCAAAGCCCCGACGACAGCGTCGAAGTGGCCCGTAGCTTTGAAGATCAACGCATCCGGGTCTTGACCAACGACCGAAACCTCGGCACCTATGGGAGTCAACAGCGCGGCGTCGAGATGACCGAGGGCGAGTTTGTCGCCATCCTGAATTCGGACGACTTCTGGGAGCCGACCAAGCTGGCCAAGCAGGTCGCGCTCCTGGATCGGCACCCCGAAGCAAGTGGCTGCTTCACCCTCGGCTGGATGGCCGATGCGGACGGCGCGATCCTAGAGGAGGACGTCCACGCCGACTGGCCGACCGCGGAAGTGGGCGACTTGCTGCCGCACCTTCTGCACGAAAACCGCATTCTGGCGTCGAGCGTGGTGTTTCGGCGCGACGGCCTGGCGTTCGAGACCTCGTGCCGGTATTCGGGGGACTGGCTTGCCCTGCTCGCCGCTTGCCGGCGAGGGCCGCTTGTTTGTGTCCCGGAGCGGTTGACCTACTGGCGGCAACACGGGCACAACAGCTACGTCCGACGCGAGCCGCAGTTGATCGAGGAGATCCGGGTGCGGGAAGCGATCGCGGCTTGGGCGGAATCGGCCAAGGCGGACCGCGCCGGCACCGCGCGCAACTTGATCAATCTCTCGGCGCTCTATGTACTTTTTGGCGACGGGTCGGCCGCGAAGCGGGCGGCGTTTCGGGCGCTTCGAACCCATCCCCGTTGGCCGCTGGCTTGGAAGAGGTGGCTGTTGGCCCACTCGCCCCGACTTGCGGCGAGGCGGTTGTGGCCGGGGCTAGAGTGTGGGCCGGAACGGGTGTATGGCCTTGAGCCCCTCGACCTGCATCGGTGAGGTCCTTGGGTAACATCGCCCTATGTATACTCTTCCGCTGTCGAAGTCGGATCAGGAGCGGATCACTTCCAAGGAGTTAGCGCGGATCATCATTGACTTGCTGATCCGGAATGACTCCATGGACTGGCAAGTGCGTCGGGAGATCAGCTATTACCCCTATGGACTCTCCGCCATTCGAAGCTTTGAGATCATCGGTCACTCCAATCCCGAGCGCCCCGAGTTCGCCCGCAAATGGAATGAAGCAGTACGACTCTTGGAGTCGAAAGCGTTTATCGCACCTGATCCCGCCCAAGATACCTTGGGCTTTGTGATTCCTACCTCGTTCGCTACACGCGAGGAACTAGACAAGCATCTCGGAAAGTCGGTGATCGGTGCCAATGCCCAAGTACCCTAGCCTCACGCCATTCATCGTCCACGGGCATGATCATGTCTTCCGTGACGAGGTGGTCCGGTTCCTTCAGAATGATCTCGGCTTGAAGCCACCGATCGTCTTGGATGGCGTTGCATCGGCTGGCCTAACGGTGATTGAGAAGTTCGAGCGAGAGGCTTCCAGGTGCGACCTAGCAATCATCCTGCTCACTCCAGACGATGAGGCGACGACGTCAGGCGGCATCGCTTACCGGACCGCAAGACCGAACGTCCTCTTTGAACTTGGTTACTTCATGGCGAGGTTCGGGCGGAAGTCGGGCCGCACACTCATCATCTATCGGAAGGGACTGGACATACCTAGCGACCTGAGCGGCGTCGTCTACATTGACGCAAGCCAGGGCATCACTTCTCCGTCGGTGGTGGAGAAGTTGGCCCTCGAGCTTAACCACGTCGTCCAATCGCCTCGACCCCATGGACAGAACACCCCGTTGGCCGCTGGCACATTCAACGTCACCGGCCGGCTCAACTTGACCGGGCTCTGATCTATTGAGTTGGCCGCCGTCTACGCCGGCCCCGGCTCAAAGCGAGGCTTGTTCAGCGGCTTGCGGTCCTTGTCGGCGCTGCGCTCGATCGAAGGCGCGTTGCCGTCTGTTGAAGAAGGCTTCACGACCGGCGGCAGTTCGCGGCCTTCCATGACCGCCAAGAACTCGTCCCGATCCAGCGTTTCGCGATCCAACAGGGCCTGCACCACATTGTCCAGTTTCTGGCGGTGGTCGTTGAGGATTCGGCGGGCGCGGTCGTGGCACTGGTCCACAATGGAGCGCACCTCCTCGTCAATCATGCGGGCCACGTCTTCGGAGTAGTTGCGGTCTTCCGAACCGTAATCGCGTCCGAGGAACGGATTGTGCCCCCGGCGACCGAGCGCCAGGGTGCCGAGCTTCTCGCTCATCCCATACTCGCAGACCATGGCCCGCGACATACGCGTGACCTTCTCCAAGTCGTTGCTCGCGCCCGTCGTGATCTCGTCGTAGACGATCTCCTCGGCCACGCGACCGCCCAGCGTCATCGCGATGTTGTCAAGGATCTGCTGCTTGGAGACCAGATACTTGTCGGCATCGGGCAGCGACCATGTCGAACCGAGCGACATGCCGCGCGGCAGAATCGTGACCTTGTGAACGGGGTCGCAATGCTCCAGCAACTCGCCGACCAGGGCGTGCCCGGCTTCGTGGTAGGCGATGACCTCCCGCTCCTTGCCGTCAATCACGCGGCTGCGACGCTGCGGACCGGCGATGGTGCGGTCGAGGGCTTCTTCCAAGTCCTGCTGGGCAATCTTCGACTGATTGCGTCGAGCGGCCAGGAGGGCGGCCTCGTTGAGCATGTTCGCCAGGTCGGCGCCGGTAAAGCCGGGAGTCCGCTTCGCCAAGACCTCCATGTCAATCTCCTTCTCCAAGGGCTTGCCTCGGGAATGGATCTTGAGGATCGCCTCGCGGCCCTTGGCGTCGGGCACGTCCACGACGATCTGCCGGTCGAAGCGCCCTGGGCGGAGCAGAGCCGGGTCTAGAACGTCGGGGCGGTTGGTCGCCGCAATCAAGATGACGCCGCTGTTCGGGTCGAAGCCGTCCATCTCGACGAGCAACTGGTTGAGCGTTTGCTCGCGCTCGTCGTGACCGCCGCCGAGTCCCGCGCCTCGCTGCCGTCCGACGGCGTCAATTTCGTCTACGAAGATCAGGCTCGGCCGGTGCGCCTTGGCCGTCTCAAAGAGGTCGCGTACGCGGGCCGCGCCCACACCGACGAACATCTCCACAAAATCCGAACCGCTGATGTGAAAGAACGGCACACCCGCTTCGCCCGCCACGGCCCGAGCGATGTGCGTCTTGCCCACGCCGGGAGGCCCGGTGAGCAGAATGCCCTTCGGGATCTTCGCGCCCAAAGCCGTGTACTTCTTGGTGTTCTTCAGGAAGTCCACGATCTCGTGGAGTTCCTGCTTGGCCTCCTCGATGCCCGCGACGTCCTCGAACGTCACCTTGGGGCCGGTCTCGCCGACGCGCTTGGCCTTGCTGCGCCCGAAGTTGAGCGCCTGGTTGCCACCCGCCTGGGCCGATCGCCAAATGAAGAACCAAAGCACGCCAAAGAGCAGGATCGGGAAGGCAAAGTACGCCAAATTGCTCGCAATGACCTGTCCCATGGGCGGCGGCTGCGGCGAGTACTCCACGTCCTGCGCGTCGAAGAAGGACACCAGGCCCGCGCCCGGCATCGTCTCGATGCCAAAGGCCGTGACCACGAACTTCTCGCCCGATTCGCTGGTGCCCCGAATCTCGTTGCCCTGCCACTCGACCTTTTTGACGTTCTTGTCCTCGATCTCCTGCCGTAACCGCTGGATCTCCCACTTGGCGGGAGTCTTGCCGGTCATCAGCAAGCCCGAGCCCCCGCCGCTGCTCATGTTCAGGGCAAAAACGCCGAGCAGGGCGATGGCGACGATGAAGAAGAGTAACTTGGCCGCTCTGTTCAATACTGCTCCAAAACCGGAATAACCGTCATTCCCTACGCCAGGGGCGTACGGAACGTTGCGCCCAGCTCGTGTTCGAGCGGACGGTCCACCCATTATGTCGGAATCCAGCGGGCCCGAGTTGGAGGATGCAAGGCCGATTCGGGCCACAATGGGGCGCGATGCTCGAAGAAGTTCAAGATCAGTTCATCCTCCAGTGGGGCAGGATGAGCTCCGCCTGGGGCATCAACCGCACGATGGCGCAGATCCACGCGTTGCTCTACATCACGGGCGAGCCGTTGACCGTGGACGAAATCCTGCACCGGCTCAGCATAAGCCGAGGCAACGCCAGCATGAATCTGCGCCAGCTCATGGAGTGGGGCATCGTCAAGCGGACCCGCGAGCTGGGCGACCGCAAGGACCTGTACACGTGCGAGATGGACCCGTGGGTGATGCTGGCCCGCGTGGTGCGAGAGCGCAAGAGGCGGGAGATCGACCCGACCATGGAGGCCATCCGCGACTGCATGCAGAAGATCAAGGACGACGAGACGTCCGCAGCCGAGCGTCAGGCCCTGCGCGAGCGGCTTCAGGGGTTGCTGGACGTGTTCGCCCTGGTGGACGAGGTGTACCGGCAGGTGTTCTCGGTCGAGCGCTCGTTCGAGGAGGCCGTGCGTCCGTTCCTTCCGCCCGAGAAGTCGTAGATCGGGCACGCGCCGCAACCCGCAAGCGTATGGAGACGGGTAGGCTCACAACAAGGCGATGGCAGGACCTCCAGGCAGTGCGTTTCCCCCTCCCAAGCAGGGCCCTCCAGCATGGTTGCTGTGGACCGCTGCCGCTGTTCTGTCGGTAGGCGGGGTCTTGTTGGGCCTCGGGGCTGCCGGGGTGTTCCGGGCCAAGGGCGGCGACGCGCCTCCGCCTGCCCTGCGGGCCACAGGCACACCGCCGGACTCTTCGCTGAAGGTCGAGGGCCAACCCCCCGAGTCGCCCCTTCGCGCGACCACCGAGCGCCGCCAGATGCCGCAACACCTGGTGGACTGGCTGGAGCACCTGCGAAAGACCGAGGAGTCGCGCGTGGCCATCGCCACCGACCAGCTTTCGGAAGCGCTCGTCCTGTTCACGACGGCCAAGATGGGCGATGCGTTCAACATCAGCGAGTTCTTGGACCCCGAGTCCAACATGAGCACGTCGCCGACCCAGCAACGCGTGACTGGAGGAACAGAGCAAATGGGCGCGAGGTGGGCCGAACTGGAGGAGTACTTCCATTCCTACCCGCCGCCCATGGAATGCGTGGCCATCCGCGACGAGTATTCGACGGTGCTTTCCGAGACCAAGGTGATGCTGATGGACATCGTCGGCGTGCTGGAGAACGCCCATAACAACCCGCAAGAAGCGATCAAGACGCTGACCTCGATGCAGGGCAAGAGCAACACGCGGATCGACCAACCCGCGGTACGCACCGACGTGCGCGTCAGCGACCTGTGCCGCGAGTTCGACACCACCCCGTGGTTCCGGATCACCGGCGACGTGGGCCAATCGCTTTTCTCCAAGTTCGGGTTCTGATGGCCGACCAGTTCGACTTCGACTTCGACGCGCCCGAAACCTCGGAGGACCTGTTCGCCTACGCGCGCGAGCAGTTCGAACGCCTGTGCCGCGAGCACCCGATGAAGCGCAAGCCCACCATGATCTGGAAGGCGCTGCGCGTCTCGGCGGGCAAGGCGTACTTCACCCACCACGCGATCAGCCTGAGCAGCATCGTGCTCACCACGCGGCAACGCGTTCTCGATACGCTGATTCACGAGTACGCTCACCTCTTGGCATTCGATCGGCACGGTCGTAAGGCGGCCAACCACGGCCCGCATTGGCAGCAGGCGATGGCCGACCTTGGCGCGAAGCCCGAGGTGACGCACAACTACACCGACGCCATCGTCCGCAACCAGAAGCGCTCGATCGCCGTCCACGTGTGCAAGAAGTGCGGGGCGCGGTTCGAACTCGCCCGCCGCCTTCCGCGCACGCGCAAGCACCTCCACCGTGGCTGCGGGGGCTTGGTCGCCTATGTGCACCACGCCACGCCGCAGAGGGATTGACCGGGTTGCTGCGAGCCATAATGGCATCATGCAACTGATGGTCGTTCTGGCGCACGACGAGGATGGGTGGATCACCGCTTCGGTCCCTGCGCTGAAAGGTTGCCATTCTCAAGGCAGAACCCGCGAGGAGGCCCTCGCCAATGTGCGCGAAGCAGTCGAGGGTTGGCTCCTGGTCGAGCAAGAAGACAAGGCACCGGTCAATGCTCCCGAGGTCGAGATTACGGCGATAGCGGTCTAGCGCATGTCCAAGTTGCCGGTTGTCAGCGGTCGAACAGCCGTGAAAGCGTTCGAACGAGCGGGCTGGTCCTTCAGTCGTCAGCATGGCTCGCACATGATCCTCACCAAGCCCGGCACCGAAGGACACCTTTCGGTTCCAGATCATTCAGAGTTAGGGCGAGGCATCCTCAGGCAGTTGATTCGCGACGCCGGGATGAGCGTTGAACAGTTTGCACGGCTGGCCAAGTCGTAGGCTTCTAAAGGTTGACCACCCGCTTCTCGTCCGCCGACTTCAGGATCGCTTCCATGATCAGGATGTCCCGCAAACCCATCTCCCCCGAGGCGATCAGGGGCTTCGAGGGGTCGCGGACGCATTCCGAGAAGTGGTCCATTTGCTCTGCCCACTGGTTGTTCGGCGCGATCGTCATCTCCTGTCCGTTCAGCCGGTAGCGATGCCCCGAGTAAGGCGTGCCGGGTTCGGCGTCGAGCGTGCCGCGCGAGCCCAAGACGCGGAAGTTGTTGGCGTTCCACGAGTAGGCCGTCGAACCGATGCCCTGAATCCCGCCGGGGAAGAACAGGTTGAAGTGGTTCACGTCCTCGACCTCTTTGAACCGTGGCACGTCCAGCTTGTCGCGGGTGCCCCACACCGAGACGGGGTCCGCCCCCGCCAGGTAGCACATGGCTTGGATGGCGTAGATGCCGATCTCGGAGATCGCGCCGATGCCGCCGAGGGCCCGCTTGCTGTGCCAACTCTGGTCGGTGTTCATCGTGAACCCGTGCTCGCTGCGGATCGTTCGGATCTGACCGAGCGCGCCGCTGCGGCAGAGCCGAACGGCTTCCAGGTTGTGAGCCTCGAAGTGGCAGCGGTAGCCGATCTGCAGACGGGTGCCCACCTTGCGGCACGCCTCGATCATGGCGCGGCACTCGGTCGAATCGCTTGCCATCGGCTTCTCGCAGCACACATGCTTCCCTGCCTCGGCGGCTCGAATCGAGAAACCCGCATGGGTGCCGGGCGGCGTGATGACGTACACGACTTCGATGTCGGGATCGTCTTTGATCCGCGCCATGTCGTCGTACGAGTAGATCTTGCTCTCGGGGAGACCGTACTCGCCGGCGATGCGCTTGGCCTTGTCGGGAGTCCCGCTGATCACTGCGGCAAGCTTGGTGTGTTTGCAGTGCTTCAGGTTGGGCAGGATGTTGCGCGTGGCGTAGTTGCCCAAGCCGAGGATGGCCCAGCCGACCGGTTTGGGGTCCTGCGATTGAACCCGCGAAGTCGCCGCGCCCAAGGCAACGGCACCCGCTCCGACGAGGAGATTGCGTCGTGTGATGTGAGCCACGACCGATTCTGTCACACGGGGCGCGCCCGCGTCAGACGGTCCTTACTCCTCGTCCAAGTCTTCGCCGAGGATCATCTCCTCTTCGACTTCAGGCTCCTTCTTGGGAGCCTCCGGGGGGAACTTGGCATGTGCGATGTTCTGATAATCGCGGTTGGGGCAGTTGTTGCAGATGAACTGAACGTTCACGCTTGTCAGCCAATCCGGCACCTTGTCCAGCGGTTTCCCGCACGAGCACTTGACCATGGGTTAGGAATTCCTTCGGTGAGGCTTAGTCGCCGCTTTGCGACTCCTCGTAGTGGCGCATCGTGAGCGTGTGGCTGATCCAGCCGTTGACCAGCATGACCAACGACGCGATCAGATACATCGGCGCGAGGCCGCTTTCGCGTCGCTGACCGGGGTCCCGGATCGAGTCCTCGCCGCCGATGAACGGCAAGCCGATCAGACCGATCACCAACAACATGGCGGCAAGCCAAAAGTACGTGTTCTTCCACCACGCGGGCTTGTGCCGGACCTTGTCACTCACGATTCGGCTATTCTACCCGGCTCGGGTCGGATGGCCCAGACCAAGCCGTCCTCACAGAAAACCCACAAGCCTTGGCTAGACTGAAGAGCGATGCGGATCCTGGTCGTCGAAGACGATGCCGTCCTTTCCGAAGGGCTTCACTTGGGCCTGACCCGGGCGGGCTATCAAGTGGATGTCGCCCGCGATGGCGAGTCCGGCCTCGACATGGCCCTC
>JACFNW010000006.1:18908-19548 GCA_019454665.1 Fimbriimonadaceae bacterium
GTACGGCGCCATCGTGCTCGACATCATGCTCCCCAAGATGGACGGCTGGACGGTTTGCCGGCAGGTGCGCGAACACGGGGTCGCCGTGCCCATCCTCATGCTCACCGCGCGAGATGCCGTGGACGACCGCGTGAAGGGCCTGGACAGCGGGGCGGACGATTACCTGCCCAAGCCCTTCGACTACCGCGAGCTGTTGGCCCGATTGCGAGCGCTGTTGCGAAGGGAGAGCTCGCGCAAAGACGCCGTGATCCGAATCGCCGATCTCGAACTCGACCCCGTGGCCCATACGGCCAAACGCTCAGGCGAGGACATCCGGCTCACGCCCCGCGAGTTCTCGTTGCTCGAGGCCCTCGCTCGAAACGCTGGCCGTACGCTGACCCGCGACGTCATCCTGGAGCGGATATGGAACGACGAGGAGACGCTCTCGAACACAGTGAACTTCCACGTGGCGTCGCTGCGGAAGAAGCTCGACGCGGGCCGCAAGGTGAAGCTGGTCCAAACGGTTCACGGGCTGGGCTATCGCCTGGAGCCCCACGAGGAGGACGTCACCTGAATCTCTCGTTCCGCACCAAGCTCATCGCTTGGAACGTGCTGATGATCGCGGGGCTGCTCGTCGCGTTCGGCTACACCTTGGCGCTCA
>JACFNW010000546.1:0-220 GCA_019454665.1 Fimbriimonadaceae bacterium
TCGTCGTTGAAGACCGCCACCACGTCGCCCGTCGAAAGCGCCAGCGCGCGGTTCAGCGTGCCGTAGGTTCCCAAGTTGGTGTTGTTGAATTCCAGGTGCGCTTCTTTGGCGTTTTCGGCGAGCCACTCGCGCGTTCCGTCGGTCGAGCCATCGTCGATCGCGATGATCTCCCAGTCGCGATGCGTCTGCGCAAGAATCGAGGCGTAAGCCGCAGGAAGAT
>JACFNW010000546.1:230-2039 GCA_019454665.1 Fimbriimonadaceae bacterium
GGACGTGGTTGTAGCACGTCAGGAGGACGCTGACTCTGGGCATCGGCTAGTTCCTGCGCACCTCGACGACGAAGTCCACCAGATCGAGGTCGGGGTCGGCCACATCGTTGCGCGGCTCGAGGTCGAAGAACGTGCTGTTCGTGTAGGTTCGGCTGTTCCGGAGCGACACGGTGATGGGCGAGTTGATCTGCGAGGGCAGCCGCCCATCGCCCAGCGCTTCCCAGACCTTGCTCGTGCCGCTCTGCGGCACGCGGTCCATGGCCAGCAGGTTGATCTGGAGCGAACGGAACGCCTCGGCCTCGGCCGTGGTGCGCGCCAACTGGTTGATCGAAATCTCGAACCGCAGCCGGTTCGTGCCGGGCAACACGTCGTCGGCCAACAGCGGCACGCCAACAAACTCGTATTCGTTCAGGTTGGTATCTCGAAAGCGATACAAATTGAACTGGCCGGGCACCAAGAAGTTGAAGCCCACGAAGTGGGTTGCCTGGCCCGCGACGAAGCCGTTGCCCCACGGGGGAGCGATGACCGGGATGGGCCCTGTGGTCGTCGGCGTGTCTTGTGTGGAAGGGTTCAACGCGACGACATAGACATAACTTCGATTGATCTCCCGATCGAACTGGAGCGTGAACGAGAGGCGAACCAGTTCGCCCGAGTCCCCCGTGTC
Organism: Fimbriimonadaceae bacterium; assembly: GCA_019454665.1. Taxonomy (GTDB): domain Bacteria; phylum Armatimonadota; class Fimbriimonadia; order Fimbriimonadales; family Fimbriimonadaceae; genus UBA2387. The sequence continues at coordinate 895 of JACFNW010000546.1, forward strand.
GGGGAAACGCGCACACGAAGACCCGATGGCCAACGCGGCGAGCGACAGAAGGGGCAGTGTCCGAAGTCGCATGGGCGGTCTCATTCTGACGCTTCCGGGGACGGCTCCGCTTCGGTCTGTCGGCGGCGCGATAGAACCAACCGCTCGCGGAAGTCGTTGTACGTACAAATGGCCCGTACGCCCAGCACGTTCGCGACGTCCACGGCCAGTTCGTACTTCTGCGGGTTGACCTTGCCGTCTCGGCATTTGCGCGCCTCCGCGTCGTACCGGGGGCAGTCGCGGCAGTACACTAGGCCGCACCGCCCGTTCCGATGTTGTTGCCGCTCGCCGTTTGCATCGCTGGTTTGGCTCAGTCCGCTGAGCCCGTCTCCCTAGTCTATCGCGATCAGGCGTTCGTCGTGCGGCTGGCCGGTCAGAGTCACTCGGTCGGCATCGGACCGCAACCCGTCCCGCGGGTCGTTCACAAGGTGGGCGAGCGGTTCGCCGTCTGGGACGAGCGGGGCATCACCGCGCGCGACGGCGATCACTTGGTCTCAGCCCGACTCGAAGACGCCGCGCTATCGCCCAAGCTCTTTGGCCGCGAGGAGATTCTCAAAACTCGCGAGCTGATCGAATCGGGCCGTCGCCAGAAGAGCCCGGGCAGATTGGCGGGCACGTTGCTCGCTGGGACTGTGGCTTACTTCCTTCCCCGGTGGGAAGACTTCGACGGCAACCCGTGGCTGGAGGCGCTCTACTCGGTGGACCTCTCGCAGCCGCGCCCCGTCCCCAAACTCGAGGGCAAGTTCGAAGGGTTCACGGTCACGCCGGGTCCGGAGGGGCTCGGGCTCTACGATGGATCGGTGTTCGCCATCACCCGCGCGGGCGATCGGTGGGGCTATGCGTTCTTCGTTCCCGCAACCGGTGGGTTCGGCTTTTTGGCGAAGGGATCGCGAGCCGAATCCGTGGCGCGTCTTTCCAACTCCACGGCTTTGGTCATCGAGCAATCCGAATACGGCACGCGTCTGGTGAAGCGGTTCCACTTGCCAAGCGGCACCTCGCGGCTGGCGGCCGAAGTGCGCGGCACCGTGAAACTCGTGAGTGCGTCTCCGCCGGTGATTGACGTGGACGGCCCCCAGGGACGCTTCCTGCGCAACCTCGACTCGGGA
>JACFNW010000547.1 GCA_019454665.1 Fimbriimonadaceae bacterium
GCCGAAGCCGGGCGCGTGCATCGCAAGGTCTCCTTCGAGGGTGGCGCGTTGGTGGTCGCCGATTGGGCCGATCGTGCCGGGCCCCTGTCCAGCGCATTCCTTTTTGCACCCGGCTTGGAGATTCGGGACTTGGGGGACTGTCGGTTCGAGGCGACGCGCGACGGGCGGCCGGTTTGCTTGGCGCGCGTCCAGGAGGGGCTTGCGACGCGCATCGAGGAGCGCTGGCACGCGCCCACGTTCGGGACCAAACGGCCCGCCCGGGCCCTCGTGGTCGGCGGACCTGCGGTCCGCGAGATTTCAGTGCTGTTCCTGCCGTTGGCTTAGGAGGGGCAACGGGACCGCTTCTGGATCTCGGTAGGCTCGAAGGAACCGTTCGCTCTGGGAAGCATAGGTTGGGTACCGCGACACCAGGAACCGGATGCGGTCTCCATCGGGCCGCCACGCGACGAGCTTTCCGCCCAAGACCGCGCAACGCCCATCGGCCCTCAACGCCTCGCACTCAGGCTCGGACGAGCCCGTCTGCGTGGGCTCGCCGGAAAAACTGGCCCAGAACACGTAGGTCGGGTTGTCCCTGAAGATCAGGATGAACCCTTGTGTCTCGGCCTCCTCGAAGCCCGCTTCTCGCAGGAGCTTGTCCATCGTCCCGAAATCGTAAGGGCGCGCCTTGCTCGGCCAGTTGACCTCGCGTGCGACGTTCACCTCCTGCCACCCGAGATAGGTGAGGCCACCCATCAACGCCAGTCCTGCAAGCGGCCAGAGGGCGCGGCGGAAGGTCATTTGAACCCGGGCAGAAAGGCCGCTTCGGCCTCGAACAGCCGCTCGGTGAGGCGCTTGATCTCCGCTGGCGAGCAGACGGCCGAGGTCAGCGGGTCGAGCAGCAACGAGCGGAAGGCCAACTCCTTGGACTTCTCGATGCACGCATCGGCGGCCAGGTCGAACATCCGCATGTTGGAATCGCAGATCGCGGCCATATGCTTCGGCAAGCGGCCCGCCCGGGTGGGCTGAACGCCGTTTCGGTCCACCATACACGCCACTTCGACGCAGCCATCGGCGGGCAGGTTGGGGATGAGCCCCTCGTTCGGCGCGACGTTGCCGTGGATGAGAAACGGCTGGTTCTTTTCGATGGCTTCGATGATCCACGCCCCGTACTCCCAAGACCGTTGCAGATTGACCGGCTCCTCGCCTCGGATGAGCCGCATTCTGGCTTCGTCTTGGCCCTTGCGCCAGTTGGGCCAGTTGTCGGCGTAGAAGCTCTCCTGCCCGTTGTAGCCCTTGTCGGTGTAGCGCTCCAGCAGGTCCTTGCGCTTGCGGTAGTAGGGAAGGTACTCGCTGAGGTGGCCGCTGGATTCGGTGATGAACGCCCCAAAGTGGAGCATCATGTCCGTCCGGACGGGTTCGGCCTTGGCGAACGCGCTCTCGCGGTCGGCGGCTTGGGCGATCAATCCGGGATACAGGTCCCGGCCGTCGGGGCCGCGCAACTCGGTGAACCACGCGAGGTGGTTGATGCCCGCGCACGTCCACTTCATCGCGTCGTAGTCCACACCCGCCCACTTGGCGAGCAACCTCGACGTGCCTTGGACCGAGTGGCACAGCCCGACCACGGGCATGCGGCTGACGCGGGAGGCGGCAAGCACCATGACGTTCATCGGGTTGGTGTAGTTGAGGACCACGGCCTGCGGGCAAAGCCGCTCGGCATCGCGAAGGATGTCCAGCCACACGGGCACGGTGCGTAGCGCCTTGAACAGCCCGCCGGGCCCGATGGTGTCGCCGATGCACTGGCTGACGCCGAATTCGAGCGGAATGTCGTTGTCGTGGCGGACACACTCGACGCCGCTGACCTCGATCGAGTTGACGATGTAATCGGTGCCGGGCAGCAGTTCCAGCCGGTCGGTGCTGGCGCGGATGGTCCACCTGTCGGCCTGGCCCGCCGCCTCCACGATCTTGCCCATCAGCTTGGCCGCGAGTTCGAGCCGGGTTCCGTCCACATCGATGAGCCGCAGTTCGCCGCCTGCGGTGCCGGGGATCATCACCACGTCCC
>JACFNW010000548.1:0-1478 GCA_019454665.1 Fimbriimonadaceae bacterium
CCACTCCTGCGACGCGGGCGCCGCTCGGCTCGACCAACACGGCATGGCACGAGCCCATGGTGCTCGGCGCGCCGAACTTGTGCCCCAACTTCTCAAGCGCTGCGCGGGTCTCGTTGGAGATCCCGAACGGCTCGGTGCGAATCTCGTCCGGCAGCCATTGGTGGTGGAGCCTTGGTGCCGAGACGGCCTGCTGGATGTTCATCCGGTGGTCGAGGACGTTCAGGATCGTCTGCAAGACGGTGTTGATGATCGTCGGGCCGCCGGGCGAGCCGAGTGCCAGCACGAGTTTCCCGTCGAGTAGCACCAGGGTGGGCGTCATCGAGCTCAGCGGGCGCTTGCGTGGGCCGACGGCGTTGGCTTCGCCCTGCACCAGCCCGTAGCCGTTGGGCTTGCCGGGCTGCGCGGCGAAGTCGTCCATCTCGTTGTTCAGCAGGAAGCCCAGCCCCTCGACGGCCACCCCAGAGCCGTAGCCCGTATTGATGGTGGTGGTGTTCGATACGGCATTGCCCTTGGCGTCCACGACGGTGAAGTGCGTGGTGTGGTCGCCTTCGCGAGGAGGGATGGAGCCTCGCGGATTGATCTCGCTCGCCGGGGTCGCCGCGTCGGGTCGGATGGACTTGCGCATCTCGGTGAGTCGCTCGTCGGCCATCATCTCGGCGACCGGGACGCGGACGTGGTCGGGGTCGCCCATGAACTCGGCTCGGTCGGCGAACGCGCGTTTCATGACCTCGATGAGCAGGTGGGTGCGTTGCGCCGAGTGGAAGCCCATCTCGCGCAGGTCGAACGGCTCCAGCATCCGCAACATCTGGCCCACGGCAACGCCGCCCGAACTAGGGGGCGGCATCGTCAACACTCGGTGACCCCGGTAGTCGAACTCGATCGGCTTGCGGACCACGGCCCGGTAGCTTGCGAGGTCCTCGACCGTGATCAGCCCGCCGTTGCGCTTCATCTCCGAGGCAAGGCGTTGAGCGGTTTCGCCTTCGTAGAACTCGCGCGGACCCTGGTCGGCGATACGTCTCAGGACTTTGGCGAGCGATGGCTGGACGAGCGTCTCGCCCCACTCGTACGGCTTGCCGCTACGGTTGAACGCCTCGTAGGCCCCGGGAAAGCGCCGGAAGAGCGGCATCTTGGCGCGCAACTGGTTCGCCAGCGAGTCGGAGACCACAAAACCCTTGTCGGCCAGCGCAAAGGCGGGCTCGACCAACGCCTTCCAAGGCAACGTGCCGTACATTCGGTGCGCCTCGGCCATGCCTGCGACCGAGCCTGGCACGGCAACCGCTTTCCAACCTTCTAGGCTGAGCGCCGGGTCGGCATGGCCATCCGGCCCGAGATACATGTCCCGTGTCGCGGCGGCGGGCGCGGTCTCGCGGTAGTCGATCGCCGAGGCCTGACCGTCGGCCATGCGCACGACCATGAACCCGCCGCCCCCAAGATTGCCGGCGGTGGGGACGGGGACGGCCAGGGCGCGGGGCGTCGCG
>JACFNW010000548.1:1488-2034 GCA_019454665.1 Fimbriimonadaceae bacterium
CACGGCATTCCCGCCCTGCTTCAGGATCGCCGCCCCGACTTCCGAGGCGATTTGGCTGTCCGAGACGACGACGGCCTGTTTGAACTTCTGCTGCGACACGGTTTGCGTGGGCGATGGTGCCAGGAGCGCGAGGGCCAGCCATGCGGTCATGGTCTTTCGATTCGCCACAGCCCGGTGCAATCCTTCGCGAAGGGAAAGCCGCGCGCGCGGCGAACGGAGGATAAATGGTTAAGAACGAAGGACCTCGGCGGCGAGATGTCGTCAAGTGGATGGGCGCGGGGGCGACGGCTCCCCTGTGGGGCGGGGTGGTCGCCGGCCCGTTCTTCAAGCAGTCCGCCTCGGACCACTTCGTTCCCGCCGATAAGAAACTCTCGCCCGAGTGGGTCGCCAGACTCTATGCGCCGGGCAAGGCGACGTGGCACTCGGGTGCCGACCTGGAGACCATCGGCATGCCGATCGGCGGCATCGCGGTTGGGCAGGCGTACCTGCTGGGCACGGGCCAAATCGCCCTGTGGGACATCTGGAATCGCGAGTACAACACGGGCT
>JACFNW010000549.1 GCA_019454665.1 Fimbriimonadaceae bacterium
CTCCCGTCCCTGCCAGCTACTCACCTCAGGGCTGACACTGCAGTGGCCGGGATAGCATCGCTCCAGCAGTTCTCAAATTTCGGATGAGTCGGAAGAAAACGCACTATTGCCGTTGTACAGACGAGGTTATTTGAACACTCTGACCATGCTCCTGTCTTCCGGTAGAGGGCTCCCCGTGGCCAAACTGATCGCTGAATAGGTGATTTCGCACATCAACCCCAGGGGGGCGGGCGGGCTTGCTTAGTCGTCGACGTTCACTTCGCAGTGCGAAATGCAAGATTGAACTAACGAAGCGCGCTGAGGACGTTTGCCTCTTTGTCGAACGTGACCTTCCTGATGCATTGCCTCTGACATTGCAAGGTCGGTTTGGTGCTGAATCTGGAGCGTTAATCTATAAACATGTGGCACTATGTCTTGGCAACGTTCGGGACGAGGGCGTCCCCGCATATAGACTCATAAAGCAAGAGGGGGACGAAGTGATACTGCCGGACAACGAGACAAAGGTCGACCTACTTAACAACGAAGCCATCGCCAAAACAATCATTGCCCTACTTAGGGAGCGCCCCGAGAGTCCAGTGACGATTGGCGTGCACGGTGACTGGGGAGCCGGCAAGTCGAGCGTTCTGGAGATGGTGGAGGCGCAACTTGAGAAGGACGAGAAGGTCCTCTGTCTCAAGTTCAATGGTTGGCGGTTTCAAGGTTTTGAAGATGCCAAGATCGCCCTCATCGAAGGAATCGTTGATGGCCTGTTGGAGCGGCGGCCCGCATTGAGAAAAGCCACCGGGGCCCTTAAAGAAGTCGCAAAGAGTATCGACATCCTCAAGGTCGCCAAGAAAGCCGGCGGGCTGGCTTGGACAGCATTCACAGGCATTCCGACACCCGACCAGGTCGCGGGCATCATTTCGACTTTGGAAGGCTGGCTTTCCGATCCAGCGGCCTTGGCGACCAAAGAGAACATCGACGGAGCGATCGAAGGCGTAAAGTCTGTGATGACGCCTCGAGAGTCCAAGAGCGTTCCTCGCGAGGTCGAAGCGTTCCGCGAAGCATTCGACAAGCTGCTGATTGAAGCAGACGTCGACCAGTTGATCGTCCTGATCGACGACTTGGACCGCTGTCTGCCTGACGTTGCGATTGAAACTCTCGAAGCGATACGGCTGCTTGTTTTTACATCGCGCACCGCCTTCGTTGTGGCAGCGGATGAAGCGATGGTTGAATATGCTGTTCGCAAGCACTTCCCAGATCTACCTGAAACGACGGGGCCACGTGACTACGCGCGGAACTACCTTGAGAAGCTCATTCAGGTCCCATTTCGAATTCCCGCGCTGGGTGAGACGGAAACCCGCATCTATGTCGCACTGCTGTTGGCCGGCGCGGAATTGGGTGAAGAGGACGCCAGTTTTGGGCAACTGATAGAAGTCGCCAGAGAAAGCCTGAAGCGTCCCTGGGAGAGCACAGCCCTCGACTCTGACGCAGTGAAGAAGGCCTTGGGTGACAAGGCGGTTAAGACGCATAACGCGTTAATGCTCAGCGACCAGATTGGCCCCATCCTCGCAAGCGGTGCAAAGGGCAACCCCCGCCAGATCAAGCGGTTCCTGAACACGCTACTACTCAGAGAGAAGACCGCTGCGGCGCGCGGATTCGGTTCAGACATCAAGCTGCCGGTACTGGCCAAGCTCATGCTGCTGGAGCGCTTCACCCCTCGGCTTTTCGACCAGATCGCGTCGGTCGCTGCGGTCCATCCGAAGGGGCATTGCCAAGACCTCGCCAGCCTCGAAGCCTTCGCCGGCGCGGATCAAGCGCCACCTGCGCCCATGCCTGCGGCCGATGCAAGGACAAGTAAAACGGCAGATGCCGGAAAGGCCGTCAAGGAAGACTCGGCTGCACTCCAGGAGTGGAAGGCCACTGAGGCAATGTGCTCTTGGGCCCGGGTGCAGCCAGCGATCGGCAGTCTTGACCTCCGGCCTTACCTTTTCGTGACACGCGACAAGAAGGACTTCTTCGGCCCCATCTCGACACTCGGGCACCTCTCCGCCG
>JACFNW010000550.1 GCA_019454665.1 Fimbriimonadaceae bacterium
CAACGATCACGGGAACAGAGGCGATGGCGGCTGCCGCCATAGTGATGCCGTATTCCGTTGTGTAGCGCCCCTGGAAAATGGACAAGCCGACGGGAAGCGTCCGCATGGCGACGTCTGAAGTCACAATCAAGGGCCATACGAAGTCGTTCCAAGAGCCCAGAAAAGTGAATATCGCCAAAGTGGCCATTGCGGGTTGGGCGATCGGCAGAACCACCCGCCAGTAAAGCGTCCAACGGCCCGCGCCGTCAACGATCGCCGCCTCTTCCAACTCGCGAGGGATCGCAATGAAGAATTGACGAAGAAGAAACACGCCAAAGGCACTCGCCAAGCCCGGCACGATCAGAGCTGGGTACGAGTCGTTCCACCCAAGGAACTGGACGATCAAGTAGACGGGTATGAGGCAAACCTGGCCGGGAATCATCATTGTGGCGACGACGGTTAGGAAGAGGGCGTCCCGACCCTTGAAGTCGAGCCGTGCGAAGGCGTAGGCGGCCATGCTGGTGACCCAAAGCGTCAAAAGGGTCACGGCCAAGGCGACTCCAAGCGAGTTCGCGAACCAGCGGGCGATGGGGAACTCGGCAGACCGCCGGAACAGTTCTTGGTAGTTCTCCAGAGTGGGTTGCGCCGGTATCCACCGGGGAGTGGCGCTGAGTACGTCCCCTTCGGACTTTAGCGAAGTGCTCAACATCCAAAGAAGAGGCGCCACCATGAGGGCCGAGCCTGCCGCCATAGCGGCAAAGCCCAGCCCTTCTGCGGTCCGGTGGTGCCAGAACCGCTTCATGTGCACCTCGAGCGAGCGTTCATTGGTTGGAAGGAGGCTGGAAGTTGGCGCGTTCCTCGGCCTCCTTCTGCCGAATCTCCTGCATCTTCTGAGGCGACACGGGGTTTTCGTCGGTGCTGCAGCCGACGAGGAGTCCGAGCGCCATGCCGGCGACGAGGATCAACCCCGCCGCCGACATCGCACACCTAGCACGTGCGGTATCCATCATGTTACGGCACTCGAGACGGGTCGCAGCTGCCCCAGGTTCCCCAGTAGTTCAAGCCCAGGTCGGGATCGGAGTCCATCGTCGGGTTGGTTGCAGGGTCAACCCATTGGCCGCGGCTGTCCATGAACACCCACTCCCAGTAGCCGAGTTGCTTGAACTTCAGCGCCTTGCGTCGGATGAACCGCGCATGGCCGTCGGCGATGCCGTAGTTGGCGCCCTTGTTGAAGTTGAAGCCGGCCCAGGAGATGTCGGCATCGTTCGCGTGCATCGCGCCATCGGTGAAGAAGTTGCGCCTGGGAGAGACGATGGCTTCCTTGACCGTGGTGGCTCGCGTCGAGAAGATCACGAGGTCGGATGGCTTGCTGATGGCCGTCTGGGACATGCGGCTGACGCAGCCGTTGAACATGTAACTGGTTTTGCCGGCCCGAGAGTCGTTGACTGGCGCAAACTTCGGATCGCTGTCGTTGGCTGCGCCCGGGCTGACGAACAGGTCAATGCTCTTGACGTAGGGGTGCGTCTCTCGACCCCAGTTCTGAACGACGGCGGGATCCATGAAGCCCAGCGGCGCCTGGTTGGGAGGATCGCCGCCCGCGCCGGCACCGTACAGATTGCCGTAAAAGTCGGTCTGGCCGGTCCAGGGTTGCATCGTCCACCAGTTCTGGGCGTTGGCTGGAACCATGCCCTCGCCATTCGCGACGAATACGTCGTCGTTGTCGGCGATGTACATCACCGCAGCGAGGGAGAGCTGCTTGATGTTGCTCAAGTCGGAGGCCTTCTTGGCAGCCTTCTTGGCCTGGGCGTACACCGGGAAAAGCACGGCGGCGAGGATCGCGATGATCGCGATGACGACGAGAAGTTCTATGAGCGTGAAGCCTTTGTTTCGCACGATGTGTGGAGCTCCTTCAGATCACTTGGTAGGGACGTTCCTACAGCCGACGAGACTGCCGAGAGCGCGGCGGCGCGCTCCAGCCAGAGATGAAGAGGATTAGGATTGGGCGGGCTGCACCTCCTTGTCCGGGTTGGCAAGCGCGCCAGAGTGCTTC
>JACFNW010000551.1 GCA_019454665.1 Fimbriimonadaceae bacterium
CTTCATTTGAACCTGCCGGGCCCGTATCGTCCAAGTTCGACCGGCGGTTTTCCACATTCGGGTTGCCTCCAATAAGAACAAGAGCATGGATTCTAAAGGAGTTTGATTCCTCCCAATGAGTGGGGACATCCCGAACGACCGGACGTGGGTCTCGTCTCTGAAGGTCAGGGACTTCCGCATCTATGCCGAAGCCGAGGTCGAACTGACCCAGGGGTTCAACGTCGTCGAAGGCCCCAACGGACAAGGCAAGACCAGCCTCCTCGAAGCGCTGTACATGCTCTCGACCACGAAGGCCCTCCGAGGTTCCCGCGACAGCGAAGTCGTCCGCGACGAACGTGAGGCCGCATGGGTCGAAGCCGAACTTGCACCGCTTCAAACGGGGATCGCCATGGTGGTCAAGCGCCACGGGCGCAAGGAAGCCGCGCTCAACGCCATGAAGTTGCCCAAGGCCTCGGACCTCATCGGGCGTCTGCCGTGCGTGTGCGTGAGCCTGGAAGACATGCTCATCGTCCGAGGCGAACCCGCCGACCGACGCCAGTTCCTCGACCTGCTTCTGGCCCAATGCTCGACGGCCTACCTGCGGGCATTCACGGTCTACAAGCGCGCCCTCGAACACCGCAACGCCCTGCTCCGGCTCGCTCAAGACCAGCCCGTGGGCTCCGAGCAGTTCGACGCGTGGGAAGCGCAACTCGCCGAATCGGGCGCCGTCATCCGCCGCGAGAGGACCACGTTCCTCGCCGAAGCCAGCCCCCTGGCCCAAGAGCGCTACGCCGGCCTCTCGCAACGAGAAACCCTCGGCTGGCGCTACGCCGCCACCGACGAATCGGGCGACGCCCCAACCCTGGCCGCCACCCTTTCCTCCAGCCGGCACAGGGACACGGCCCGAGGCTCGACAAGCGTCGGACCCCACCGGGACGACTTGGAACTCCGCTTGGACGGCCGTCCGGCCCGCACACACGGCTCGCTGGGCCAACAGCGGTGCGCCGTCCTCGCGCTCAAGTTCGCCACCGCGGCCGCCATGGAATCCCGAACCGGCGAACCGCCCCTGCTGCTGCTCGACGACGTGCTCTCCGACCTCGACGCCTCGCGCCGCGAACGCCTCGCCGAAGTCGTGAGCCGCTACCAGGGCCAAACGGTGCTAACCTGTACAGAGTCGGCGGCGGCTGGCCCGGCTATCCTGGACCGCAGTCGCAGATTCCAAGTGGTGGAAGGCACCATCGCCCCCAGCCATGGCTAAAGAACCGCGCGCCTTTCGAGCCCTGATCCCCGACGCCGTCGGCAGGGCCGAGATGCTGCGCGCCACCCGAGCCACCCGCGCCCTCCGCCAATGGCCCTCGGTCGTGGGTCCGCTGCTCGCCAGCAAGTCGCAGCCCGAGCGCTACGAGGAAGGCACGGTGTGGGTGGCCGTGGCCGATGCCGTTTGGGCCCAAGAACTGCGCATGGCCAAAGACACCATCCTGCAGCGGCTGAACCAAGCGGCGGGCGAGGACCTGTTCAAGAGCGCGCGGTTCGGCGTCCGCAAGGTCGTCCCGCCCAGCCCTGCGCCCGAACCCAAAACCCTGCCCGATTACGATCGCATGACGCTGCGCGAGATCACCGAGAGGAGGAGGCGTCTGCTCGGTGCTCGCGAACCTTGAGCGCCGCTCGCTGCTGGCCCTGTTCGTCGGTCTGCTGGCCGGATGCTCCACCCGCGTCGAGCCGTGGTGGGCGCTCGTCCCCGCCATCCTCGCGTTCCTGCTCTCGCCCGTCTCCCGCCGATTCCTGATCGGGGCGTATCTGGTGGGCGTGGCGATCGGCCCCTCGCCCGACGTCGAGTTCGAACCCGTCGAGCGGTTCTGGGAAGGCCAAGGCCGCCTCGTCTCCGTGCCCATGTGGACGGCCGACTCGCAGACCGTGCGCCTGGCCACCGACCAAGGCCGTTTCATTCTGCGCGTCAGCGCCGACCAAGACCTCTCGCTGGGCGACGTCGTCGCCTTCCGCGCATTCGTCCAGCCCCCGTCCGAAAGCGCTGCC
>JACFNW010000552.1 GCA_019454665.1 Fimbriimonadaceae bacterium
GGCAGGGGGAGAACCGGAGGGCTTGGCAAAGCGTACTGAGAGCGACTCCACTTCAACATTGGTCAATGGGAACCATTCCGCTTCATCCGCGTCGGCGATCCAGTCCTCGAATGGTGCCACGGATTCGTGAACCTCCCACACGTGGTCGGTGACTTCGATGGGCGAAGAGATCGTCGCCAAGCACTGTTGCCCGATCAGATACCGCCGCTCCCAGGCTTCTCCAATCCCGTCCGAATCCTCGAACACGATCTCCAAGGGAACCAGCTCCGCCGAGTAGACCACCTGGACATTGCGGTTGCCCGTCGAAGCGATGGCCGCGCTCGGCGTACACTGAAAGACCGGCTCCTCGCCCGGGTTCTCGACGATCTGGTAGGTGGTGATGAGCGAGCCATCGCCGTTCTTGCCTGCCTCGTTGGACCGGACGTATTGCCAAATGCCGGGTGGGGATATCCAGGATTGATTCGAGGTTGCCGTGACCGAATCGCTGAGACCGTTGTCCACCGATCCGGCCGAGATCGGCGTGCCCATGTTCGAAACCCAGGAAAGCACGTAGCACTTCTGGATCAAGACGGCGCGAGTGGGCACAGCATCCGGATCTCCGACCCACAAGAACTCCGCATCAATCGTGCCCCCGCAATTGCCGTTCGGGCTCGCGCCACCATAGCCCCATTGATAACCGGTGTAGCTCCACGGAATCCCGCCGATGGTCGCCGTTCCCCCAGTGTACTGGTTGATCACCCACTGCGAAGCAGCGATCGAGGCGACAAGCAAAGAACCCAAGCAAGCCAACCACCGGGCTGCTAACCTTCCTGCCTTGACCAAACTGCTCATGGGGCTATGTTACGACACCCCGAGCCCCATGTCAAGGGGGGGGTCTAAAGACCCATCGGATGTTCGGCAGGCTACCCCGACGGAGCAGGCCCTCCAAGGCTACGCGAGCAACTGACGCAACACATACTGCAGGATGCCGCCGTGCCGGAAGTACTCGCGTTCCTGCGGCGTGTCAATGCGCACCGTGGCGGCAAACCGCTTGGTCTGGTCGCCGAGCGTCGCCTCGACCTGCACCTCCTTGCCCGAGGCGAAGCCGCCGGCCATCCCCGCCGCAAAGCCCGAAACCCGGAACGTCTCGCGGCCCGTCAGGCTCAGGCTCTCCGCTGTGTCGCCGGGCAGGAACTGAAGCGGCAGGATGCCCATCCCCACCAAATTGGACCGGTGGATGCGCTCGAAGCTCTCGGCCAGCACCACCTTGACGCCCAACAGGTTCGGCCCCTTGGCGGCCCAGTCGCGGCTGGAACCCGAGCCATACTCCTTGCCCGCCAAGATCATCAAAGGCGTACCCGCTTCCCGATAGCGGCGCGAGGCTTCGAAGATATCCACCACCTCGCCCGTGGGCAGGTGGGTCGTCCAGCCGCCCTCGGTGCCCGGCGCCAGCTTGTTGCGCAATCGGACGTTGGCGAACGTGCCGCGCACCATGACTTCGTGGTTGCCCCGGCGCGAGCCATAAGAGTTGAACAGGTGCGGCCGCACGCCCCGCTCGGTCAGATACGCGCCGGCCGGGGACTTGGCCTTGATCGAGCCGGCGGGCGAAATGTGGTCGGTGGTCACGCTGTCGCCCAGGATGGCCAGTACGGCCAGGCCCTCGGGGTCCGAGACGCTCTCGGGCGCATGACGGGGCATGCCGTCGAAGTAGGGCGCCTGCTTGATGTACGTCGAATCGTCGTCCCAGGCGTAGCGGTCGCCCTCAGGGACGGCGATGGCGTTCCACTTTTCGTCTCCCTTGAACACGTCGCGGTAGGACTTGGCGAACATTTCGGCGCGGACGTTTTCGGCGACGACTTCGGCGATCTCGGTTTGGCTCGGCCAGATGTCGCGAAGGTAGACGTTCATGCCGTCCGGGGTTTGGCCCACGGGGTCGTTCTGCAGGTCGGCGTCGATCGTGCCCGCGATGGCGTAGGCGACCACCAACGGAGGCGACATCAGGTAGTTCGCCTTGACCTCGGGGTTCACGCGCC
>JACFNW010000553.1 GCA_019454665.1 Fimbriimonadaceae bacterium
CGGGTCGCGATCCATCACGCGCTTGACGATGTCCTTCATGCCCGCGCCGCCGAGAATCCAAACGTTCGAGCGGCCGGCTTCCTTGAGCGCTTGCTCGGCGCCGAGCGCCATGTCGTCGTCCGAGGCCCAGATGGCGTCCACCTGCGGGTGCTTCACGAGCAGGGCCTGAGTGACTTCGAACGCCTTCTGGCGATTCCACATGCCCGATTGGCTGTCCAACACCTGGATGCCGGGGTTCGCCTTGAACACCGCGTTCGCGGCGTTGACGCGGTCGGTGTTCACCGTGCTCGGAATGCCCTCCAGCACGATGATCTTGCCCTGACCACCGAGCTTGTTGACGATGAACTCGGCGGACTTGCGACCGAACGCCTTGTTGTCGCCCTCGATGAACACGTCGGCGACGGGCTTGAGGAAGCCTCGGTCCACGTTCACCAGATAGATGCCTCGCTCCCTGACCTTTTCGGCCACGGGCGTCAACGGGGCGCTCTCGGTAGCGAGGACGACCAAGCCGTCCAATCCGCCCGCCATCATCGTCTCGATCTGGGAGATTTGCGTCTGGGGCGTATCGGCCGTCTGGAACTGCCACTCGATGTCCGGGTGGAGCGCCATGGCTTCCTTGGCCCACCAGATGACGCCGGCCGTCCAGCCGTGGTCGGCGGCGGGAACCGAAACGCCGATCTTGATCTTCTTGCCGCTGTCGCCGCCCGAGGCCGTACTGGAGGAGCCGCCGCCGCTCTGGCAACCGCCCGCAACGATGAGAGCCATGGCGCCAAGCAGGGACGCCGCCAACAATCGCTTCATCATAGATACACCTTGCGACCGGACGCCCCAACGCGTCGGTCAGTCCGATGATAACACCTTTTCGGTCCCCAAACGCGCCGACGATTGGACCCAAACGCCCCCAGCCGCCGGATGCCCCCGTCGGTACACTTCCATACGACCATGGCACTCCAGAAGAAGACCGTCCGCGACGCCGATTTGAACGGAAAGCGCGTGTTCGTGCGCTGCGACTTCAACGTCCCCTTGGACGGCACCCGAATCACCGACGACCGCCGCATCGTCGAGGCGTTGCCGACCCTTCGCCACGTGCTGGAGCAAGGTGGTTCGCTCGTGGTCGCCAGCCACCTCGGCCGCCCCAAGGGCGGGCCCGACCCCAAGTACTCGCTCGCGCCCGTCGCCGCCCGCCTCACGGAGTTGCTGGGCAAGCCCGTCACGTTGCTCTCGGACTGCGTCGGCCCGATCGTCGAGCAGGCGTGCGCCGCCCTCAAGCCCGTCGAGAACGTCCTGCAGGAGAACGTCCGGTTCCATAGCGAAGAGGAAGCCAACGATCCGGCCTTCGCGGAGGCGCTGGCCGGGCTCGCCGACGTCTATGTCAACGACGCGTTCGGCACGGCCCACCGCGCCCACGCTTCGACCGAGGGCGTCGCCCACCACCTCCCCGCGTACGCCGGATTCCTCATGGAGAAGGAGATCGAGTACCTCGGGAAGGCCGTGGCGAACCCGCAGCACCCGTTCGTGGCCGTGCTGGGCGGCTCCAAGGTCAAAGACAAGATCGCCGTCATCGAGCAGCTTATCGGCAAGGTGGACACGCTCATCCTCGGCGGCGGCATGGCGTTCACGTTTCTCCATGCCCAGGGTCACCCCATCGGCAAATCGCTGCTGGACGCCACTAACGTAGAGTTCGCCAAGGACATGCTGGCCAAGCACGGCGACAAGATCCTTTTGCCCACCGACGTCGTCGTTGCCACCGAACTCTCCCCCGAAGCGACCACGGTCGTCGCATCGGTTGCGGCGATCGGCGAGGATCAGATCGGAGCCGACATCGGCCCGGAAACCACGGCCGAGTTCGCCCGCGCCATCCGTTCCGCGCAGACCGTCGTGTGGAACGGGCCGATGGGCGTGTTCGAGATGACGCCGGTGGCGGCCGGCCCCGTGGGGCTGGCTCAGGCGTTGGCCGCAGGCGGCGGCACGCCCAGCGAGGGCGGCGGCGACTCGGCGGCGGCGATC
>JACFNW010000554.1:0-918 GCA_019454665.1 Fimbriimonadaceae bacterium
ACGGTCGAAGAATTTCTCCAAGTCCATGTCGACCACAATCCTGCGGCCTTCGGCCACATACTGCTTGGCCGCCTTGACCGCTTGATGGGCGTTTCTCCCCGGTCGGAAGCCGTAGCTCGATTCGGAGAAGCTCGCCTCAAAGATCGGTGAGAGCACCTGATGCAACGCTTGCTGGATCATCCGATCCGTCAGCGTGGGTATGCCGAGTGTCCTCGTTCCGCCTTGCGGCTTGTCGATATCCACCCGGCGCACGGCTTGAGGCATGTAGCCCCCCGCCAGCAGCTTGGCCTTGATCGTCGGCCAGTGTTGCTTGAGATGGTCGTCGAACTCGGCGATGCCGATGCCATCGACGCCGGCAGCGCCTTTGTTCTTGACCACCCGCTGATAGGCGAGTTTCAGGTTGCCGCGTTCACACACGGCGTCCATCAGCCCGCTTTCCTGCTCCCACTCCGCTTTGGTCCGCAGACGGGTCGTCACGTCAGCCTCGGCGCCGCGCAAAGTCCCCTCGGAGTTCTGCCCCGATTCCTCTTCGCCGGTATCCGCTTGCCGCGAATCTTCTGCCTTCATCGACTGCCCGTGTGGTCCCGCCGCCTACTTGCGGCTTTCAATGTTCGGCCCTTCGACTCGTGCTGACGCCTACTATGGCCTCTGCTGACTTCTGCATGAGCCTCCTGACACCTCTCGATGTCAGTAGCACGGAGGTTCCCCTCGGCACCCTTGCAGATCTCCCCGGGTATGACGCACCCACCTTCACGCTTATGCCTGTCGGATTTACGTCACGGCGTTCCGTACAAGTTTCGGGCTTCACAGATATTGGCCTGCTCACCCCGCCGTGCCGCCTCGTATCCGCTTCCTGTTCGTCAGGCCAGCGCTTTGCCTTCAGCTTCCTCCAGATTCGCAGTCGCCCACGACACCCTT
>JACFNW010000554.1:928-2007 GCA_019454665.1 Fimbriimonadaceae bacterium
AAGTAAGTGCGCCCTGCCGGGCGCACCACAATAAAGCCCCCGGCTTTGCCGGGGGATACTTACTCCCTGATCGCTCATGTTCCGTTCAAGACCGCGCAAGCTGTTTCGGACACCATGATCTCCTTGCTGGCGCCTTTTGCAGCCAGTGTTCACACGCTGACGACCGACAACGGCAAGGAGTTCGCCCAGCATGAGCGTATCGCCGAAGAACTCGACGCAGACTTCTTCTTCGCTCATCCCTATGCCTCCTGGGAACGCGGCGCGAACGAGAATATGAACGGCCTGATCCGCCAGTTCTTCCCGAAAAAGATGTGCTTTGATTCCATTACCCATGGCCAGGTTGCCTTCGCTATGCACCGCCTCAATCACCGTCCCAGAAAATGCCTCGGCTTCAAGACCCCTCACGAGGTTTTCATGATGCAGCTACACTCGCGTCATAACGCTGTTGCACTTCAGACTTGAATCCGCCCGATATAACCTCACGTCGGTCAGGTTTTTTGTTTGATGAAGACGGCGCTGGCCTGAGCCAATGCACCCTTGCAACCCGCGCAGTTTTCGCTCAAGCTGCGCAGATTGAGTCTCTCCATACGCACCTCGAAACCAAGTTCTCGATATGAGTTCACGACTTGGTGCAGCTTGGCACCGTCCGCGTTGCAGCGCCATTCCCAGCCCTGCTCGCGGAGAGCAGGGTCGACAGGCAACCGGCAGCCGATGACGCTGCCGGCTTGCGCCTGACACCCTTCCCGATCGTCATCTTGAGTAGACACGCTTACCTCAAGCCGCCTTGCGCTCACCACCGACCTCGCCTATCTTCCGGAGGCGAATATGGCCCAATATGGCGCATCCCAGTGCGGCAGTGAATTGGGGCATATCACCCTCCGCGACGTTGGCGTCCAGCTTGAGCTCTTCCTTGATGGCCTTGGCCACCACGCTCCAGCGCATAATGCCACCGACCAGGGTGACCTGAGGCTCGACGTTGAGGCGCTTGAGGAGCTGAACGCTGCGCTTGGTCAGCGACATGGCGGCACCGTACATGATGTCCTCGGGGGGGACGCTATTGCTCAGGTGGTTGATCACCT
>JACFNW010000555.1 GCA_019454665.1 Fimbriimonadaceae bacterium
TTGGCTCGGTTGCACTTTGGGACCCAGCGGGACCCGCGTCACCACCGAACCCGTTGGCACATCGAGCAGGGCCCCGCTGCCGTCTCGGGACCAGGTGGCGAGTCGCTGCCCATCGGGCGACATGCGCGCCAGCGAGATGGAATCAGAGTGAGCCGGAACCACATCGCGGCGACCCGCCCGACTGAACTTCAGGGTGCAGACCGAGCCTCTCAAGCCGTCCACGATCACCCCCCGTTCGTCCTCGTCCAACGCAAACCGCATGATGGGCTCCAGGGCCCCGCTGAGCACGTCGAGCAACTTCCCCGTCGCCGCCTCCCAGAGCCGTACCGTTCCATCGAGGCTGGCGGTCGCAAAGCGGGTCCCATCCTTCAACCACAGGGGACCTTGCACCAGGCCCTCGTGCTCGATGCTGGCCAGCGTCGTGTGAGAAGTCAAGTCGAATACGCGCAGGCGCTCGTTGACGCTTTGAACCAACAGCCTCTCGTCGTGGCTGAACGAGCCGCCCAATCCAGGAAGCCAACGCCGGTGGTCCCGGTCGTAGGTCGCGAGCTCCTCAGTCACGCTGAGGCCCCCGACCACGATATAGCGGCTCAAGGGGGAGAGGTTCACGGAGAAGACCGGAACCGGTGTGGCCACGATCTCCGACGCTCCAGTGGCCAAGTCCTTGACTTCGATCGAGCGCGAGTTGATCACGCCCCACGCCAGGGTGCGGCCGTCCAGGGACAGCGCGACGGACCGGTCGTCGGGTTGGTCGAGAACGACTTTCACCTGATCCAGGCGCCTCTCCAGCGGGCCACGACCCCGAGACTGCAGCAGCCAGAAGCCGGCCGAGCTGATGCGCCGGATGTCGCCCCCGAGCCGCCCGATCGTCACCCCGTCGCGACGAACCTCCTCGCCGACACACTCGATGAGCGCTCCGCCCTCCTTCCATGTGCCGCGGACCGTCGCTTCCGTGTCTTGCGAAGCGGGTGTCCTGATCACCTCGGCGCCTTGGAGCAGCCGATGCAGATAACGCCACTCCCATCCTCTCTCGGCGTACGCCTTGACCGATTCGATCGCTTCCCTGGCACGAAGGACCGAACCCGACCCCACATACTCGGACGCCAACATCATCGCCGATTCGTAGTTCGCGCGTTCCAGATCGGCGTTCAGCGCTCTAGCGACCAACAGCGCTTGATCGCGCTGCTTGGTCAACCCGACCAAGTAGGCCGTAGCGGACGAAAGGACGACGATGATGCCCAACGAGATCGAACCGAGCTTGAGCGACGCACGCCGGGCCGCCTCCTTCTGGCGTCTCGCTTCCGACCCGGGCAAGTTGGCCTCGATCCAGCGTCTATCGAACAGGCGGGCGTACAGCCGATTCCGCAACACAAGGCGACCTTTCACCTCGTTCGCCACGCCCGAAAGCACCAGAATCGAGGCGAGCAACGCATCGTGCTGGCGCACCTCCGTTGGCCCGCGTTGGAGCAATCGCAACAAGTCCAACACCCGGCTACGCGCCTCTTCGTCCGGCACGTCGGGCAACGAAGCCGAAAGCAACCTGCGTTCGACGTCGGCGAGGTTGGGTTCGGTCTGGCGCGCGTCGTCCGTCAACAAGAGGCGCTCGATCAGCCCGTGAACGTCGTGCGCCGTCTTGACATCGGGCGACTCGGCGACCCACGAACCAACGAGCTGGGTCAGATACGGATGACCCGACACCCAGTGAAAGATGGCGTCCTGGAGCGCCGCGCCGTTGCGACCGTGAGTCGAGAGACCAGCCTCGTAGGCCTTGAGTTCGTCGCGAGAGAAGTCGGCCAAGCGTAACGACCGGCCGACGTTGAACGGCGTCAGGTCCTCGTTCCGAATGAGCTGGCTCGGCGCAGCGACACCCGCCAGACAAAACGTCAACCGCCTGAACCGGTCGTCGCTGGAGCGGCGGTTGTAGCACTCCCGGATGCCAGCGAAGAACTCGTCCACATCGAACGCCAAGGACTGGACGAAGTCAATCTCGTCAACAAACACGACGA
>JACFNW010000556.1 GCA_019454665.1 Fimbriimonadaceae bacterium
GCCGGCGCCTTGGGCATCTTCCTCTTCGTATTCGCGCTCCAGGTGGTGAAGGCCGGGGCAGGTTCCCTCGTGCCGCTGCTCGACGGCCTGGCCGTGGCCGGGCCGCTCAACGGCGTCGGCTTCGGCTGGCTGCTGGCGTACGTCGCGATGAGCGGTTCACCGGTAGCCGCAATCGGAGTGACACTGCTTTCCAGCGGTGTGCTCAGCGAGGCGGAGGCGTTCGCCGTGACCGGCGGGTCGCGGCTCGGGGCATCGTTTATCGTCCTGGCCGTGGGCTTCGTGCTGTACCTGGGCCGCAGGCGCAACGCCGATGGGCTGTCGATCGGCGTGATCGCTCTCATCACCACGTTCACCACGCAGGGCCCGGCGATCGCGCTCGGGCTGGTGTCGCTACGCTACGGCTGGCTTGATGGACTGGCGTTCACGCCGCCGCCCTCGATGCTCGACTGGGTCGATAGCGTGTACGGCGAACCGGTGGCGCTGCTCGATCGGATGCTGCCCGGTGGGTTGCTCTTCGGCGCCGGCGTGGGCGTCTTGCTGGCGAGTTTCGCGGTATTCGACCGTGCCCTTCCGCGGTTGGAGGCCGGTTCGAGCTCGGCCGAGATGGCCCTCCACCGGCTCAGTTCGCGTCCGCTCATGTTCGCCATGGGGTGCGCCGTGACCGCCATGACGCTCAGCGTCTCGATTTCGTTGACGCTGCTGGTGCCCCTCTCGCTCAAGGGCTACCTGAAGCGTGAGCACGTCATCCCCTACGTCATGGGTGCGAATATCACCACGTTCATCGATACACTCGCGGGCGCGCTTATCCTGGGTGGCGACACGGCGTTCACGGTGGTGCTGACCGAGATGGTTGCCGTCGCCGCGGTTTCATCAGTGCTGCTAACGGTCGCCTACCGCCCCTACAGCCGGCTGATCCTTGATACGGCACAGGTGGCGACGCGGCATCCGCGAAACCTGGGAATCTTCCTCGGCGCGATCGTGGCGGTGCCGGTGGCGCTGCTGGTGACCTAAGCTTCGTCGAATCCCAAGGAGAAGGCGGCAGCTTCCCGCACAGCGCGCATGCGCTCCACGGAGAGGATTGCCAGCAGCGGACCAAGGTCGTCTTTGCGGACTGTCTGGATGTTGTCCAGGTTTACAGCACTGACTTCCTTCAATCCGTCCTCCGGCCCGATAACAACTTCGCTGGGGATTCCGCGCACGTTCGTCGTGATGGGCGCAACCGTCACACGCGTGAGGTATCGCAGGGCCGAGGTCCGGGTCAGAATCACAACGGGCCGGCGTTTACCGGGGGCGGCGAACCGGTGCAGGCGCACCTCTCCCCGATTCACAGTTCATCCCAGATGGTGGAGTCTTCGTCGCCACCGAACTCGTCGGGCTGCACTGGCATCCTCCGGTAGCCGTCTTCGTGTTCGCGTTCGAGCCTTTGGAATTTCAGCTTTCGAATCGCTTCCCGGGTTGCGTCGCGGATGAACGGGATGGGATCGAGACCTTCCCTCAGCACATCGTCGAGGAGGTCGTCGAGGGACTCCGTGACGCGGGGCTCGCGAAGCCTGGTGACTCCGCGCGGCGACTCAGACTCCAACTCGGTGTCCTGGTCGGCACCGCCGGCCGGGCGATGTCCGGCGTGGTGGGCCTGGGCGTGTGCCGTGTCACGAAGGCGGAACATGCCGGAGCCCTTTCCGTTGAAGTACTCGAAGCGCGAATCGGGGCCCCTTCTCAGGATGTCCTGCGTGATCGCCCGTCCCACGGACTCCTCCGGGGTTCGCCCGGGGCCACCCTTCCCCCAGACCGGGTATCCCGCCTTGATGATGTCGTCAGTGATTTCGTTACGGTGCATGGGCCGGCCGGAACGTCGCAACACCAGTTCGGCAGCCTCGGCCTGCGAGAGGTCTCGCTTCGACATAAGCATGCGATCTCCTGATTGATGTGTAGCGATTCGTTGATGGATTGACGGATGGCAAGGATGGAGTCCTGGCGATTCGTGGTGTTGCCGACCAGGTATTCCC
>JACFNW010000557.1 GCA_019454665.1 Fimbriimonadaceae bacterium
GGATCTCGGAATGCCCGCCGACCAGGTTCGCGAGCGCGTGGCGATCGGCGACCCCGTCACCATGGACCGTCCGCTCCAGGAAATCGGCGACTGCCTAACCAACAAGGCGATGGACGACCGTGTGGCCGTGTACGTGATGATCGAAGCCGTGCGAGCGGCCAAAACGCACGACGTGGACGTGTATGCCGTGGCAACGGTTCAAGAGGAGATCGGCCTTCGCGGCGCGGCGGCGGCGGGTTGGGCGATCGAACCCGACATCGTCGTCGCCATAGACATCACGCTGGCGAACGACATTCCGGGCGTGCCCGCCGAGGACGCGGTCACCCGCCTGGGCGAGGGGACGGCCATCAAGATCATGGACTCCTCGCTCATCTGCCACCCCAAGGTGGTCGCCCACTTCAAGGCCATCGCCGAGAAGCACAGCATCAAGCACCAGATGGAGATTCTGCCGCGCGGCGGCACAGATGCCGGCGGCGTTCAGCGGTTGCACGGCGGCCTGCCCGCGATCACGCTCTCGATTCCGACGCGGTACGTCCACACGGTGAACGAGACGGTCCACAAGGACGACCTGCAAGCGTCGGTGGACCTGATGGCTCGGTACATCGAAGAGGCGCACCTGGGCTCCTACGATTACTGACCGCCTCGCCCTGTGGCGCGGCGGCGAGTTCCAAACTCAGGTCGGCCCTGCTGGACGCTCTCGACCCACCAGACGACGCGGACGACCTCTGCTTCGTTCTTGATCGGCGAGGTTCGCCTCGATCGGCCTCTCCGGTCTGAGCCGGAGGGCATCGCACACACGGGCCGAACGAGCCTTGGCCAGCGGTGCGTGGGCCACTCCAGCGACTCGCGGGTATCCTGCCGAAACGCTGCAGGCCGTGATAGACCCCGATTTCCTCGCCCTCCTCGCCTGTCCGCTGTGCGAGAGCCGCCCACCGCTTCGGCAGCAGGGCGAGTTTCTCGTCTGCGACGCCTGCGGGCACGGGTATCGGATCGTCTCCGGCATCCCCGAACTGCTCCCCGAGGACGCCGTGCCGCCTGCCAAGCTCAAGGAACTTCTCGATGGCCGATAAAGGGTTGCGCTTCCTCGTTCTGCACGGACCGAACCTCAACATGACCGGGTTCCGAGAGCCCGACGTCTACGGGCGCAAGCCGCTCACCGAGATAGACGACGACATCCGCGAGGCGGCTCAGACCCTCGGCGCCGAGGTCCGCATCCTCCAGTCGAACTCGGAAGGCGCCCTGATAGACACGATCCACGAGCATCGCAGTTGGGCCGATGGCATCGTCATCAACCCCGGCGGGCTCACCCACTACTCGATCTCGCTGCGGGACGCCCTGGTCAGCGTCCGCCTGCCCGTCGTGGAGGTCCATCTCAGCAACGTTCACGCCCGCGAGGAGTTCCGCAGGCATTCGGTGATCGCGCCCATCTCGGTGGGACAAATCGTCGGACTCGGCCCGTATGGATACGTGATCGCCCTGCAGGCGCTCGAAAACCTCATCCGAGACACCCTTTCATGAACAACATCCAACGACTCCAAGCCCGCATGGTCGAGGCCGGTTGCCCGGCGCTGCTCGTGAGCCATCTGGCCAACGTGCAGTGGCTGACGGGCTTCACCGGCTCGTCGGGGTTCGTCGTGTTGACCACCGATCAGGGCGTGTTCGTCACGGACAGCCGCTACGCCATCCAGTGCCAGGAGCAGGTCCGCGACCTGCCGACGGCGGTCTATGCGAACCCCGTCAAGCTCTCCGACTTCCTCGCCCAACAGGTCCGCGACTTGGGCCTCTCACAGGTGGCTTTCGAGAAGAACCACGTCGTGTACGGCACGGTCGAAGAGTGGCAAGCGGCCTTCGCCGACATCGCCTTGGTTCCCGGCGACGACCTGATCTCGGCCCTGCGCATGATCAAGACTCCCGACGAGGTTGCTCGAATCCGCAAGGCGTGCGCGCTGGCCGACAAGTGTCTAGAGCATGTGGTCCGCATGATCCAGCCCGGCGT
>JACFNW010000558.1:0-460 GCA_019454665.1 Fimbriimonadaceae bacterium
CGTGTTTCTTGGCAACCCGAAGTCAATCGAAATGAAGTGGGCGAAAATCCTTGGAGTCGTACCATACGAAGATGGGCTCCAAGTCCAAGTATCAAATCGCTCCAAGTCCCCGTTGTTTCAGTTTTCAGACCCATTTGAGAGCGAGGTTGCCGCCGTGATTTGCGATCGTTATCTGAACTCATGAGGGATTTAGGCCAAGCCAAGTTGAAACCGTTTGCCGTTGCTTGAACGCTTCTCTGGGCTACCCTCGGAGCTTGTCAATCGCCTGATCCCGCTCAGGCGGACTGGGGCGCGAAGCGACAGGTCAGCCACACGCAACAGCTTTCCCTCAGCCTGATCGTCCGCGTGGCGCGGCCCGAGTGGGCCGACGAGATGGCCGCACGCGTCGGCGGCGCGGTCACCTACCGGTTCGCCTCCGACCCATCGGTGGTCGAGATCGCCTGGAACGACTGGCGCGCGG
>JACFNW010000558.1:470-1991 GCA_019454665.1 Fimbriimonadaceae bacterium
AACTGCGCGGCCACTGGGCGGTGGAATGGGTTCAGGTTTCGCCCGAACACGCGCGCGCCCAGCACCAGTTCGCGCCCGCCGACACTTACTATCCGCCGAACACGCCTGCCGCGCCCTGGCCCGGACAGTGGTATCTGACCAACGGCGGCGCCGCGAGTTGGGACCTGCGTGTGGATACGGCTTGGCTCGCCAACCGCACGGGCACCGGCGTCGTGGTCGGGGTGGTGGACGACGGGCTTCAGACGGCTCACCCGGACCTCTCGGCCAACATGGTCGCGGGCGAGCATCGCGATTTCGTCCAGGCGGACAACGACCCCAACCCAGGCGGGGCGAACGAGAACCACGGCACCGCAGTGGCGGGGCTGATCGCCGCGCGCGGCGGCAACAATCTGGGCATCACGGGTGCCGCGCCGCGAGCGGGCCTCGCGGGTCTGCGCGTCGGCTTCCCCGGCACGGCGGCGATGTTCTCGGACGCCACGCTCTACCGCTCCAGCGGCGCGACGCGCACCATCGCAGTGAAGAACCACTCGTACGGCCCTTCGACGCCCTTCGCCTCGGCGACGGTCGAATCGAACGCCCTGACCACGTCGGCCCAGGCGGGCACGATCCACGTCTGGTCGGCGGGCAACGCGCGCGGCAGCGCTCTGCAGGACGCCAACAAGTCCATGACCACGGCCAACCCCTGGGCGCTGGTGGTGGCGGCCACGGGCTCGGACGGCCGGTTCGCCGAGTACAGTTCGTTCGGGGCGAACGTGGTTTGTGCCGCGCCGTCGTTCTCGCTGAACCAGAAACTCGTGCTCACGACCGACCGAACCGGCTCGGCCAACGGCTACAACGGCGCCTCGGGCGACGCCTTCCCCGACCCCGACTACACGTCCACGTTCACGGGCACCTCGGCTTCGGCGGCCCTGGCCAGCGGCGTCATGGCGATGCTCAAGCAGGCCAAGCCCGCCGCCGACGTGCGCTTCGCCAAGCACTTGTTGGCCCTTACGGCGCGGCGCCTCGACCCCACCGACGCCACCGAATCCAGCGACGGGGGATGGAAGACCAACGCGGCGGGCATCGCGTTCAACCAGAACTACGGCTTCGGCCTCGTGGACGCCTCGGCTCTGGTGGCGGAGGCTGCGAACTGGGGTGGGGTGAGTGCCTTGGCCACGGCCACCAGCGGCACGGTGAACGTGAACGCCGCGATCCCGGACAACAATGCGACCGGACTGACGCGCACGTTCTCGCTCACCGGGACGGGCAAGCTGGAGGAGATGACCTTGCGGCTGGTCGCCACCCACCCGTATCGCGGCGACCTGCAGGCCACGATCACGTCGCCTTCGGGCACCACGTCCCGCCTGTTCGCCCGCTCGGGCAACGACGACGGCGTCAACCTCGATTGGACGTTCTGCACCCATGCGTTTTGGGGCGAATCGGTGGCCGGAACTTGGACGATTCGCCTTGCAGATATGGGTCCCGAAGACGCCGGCACGTGGACCTCGTTCAACACCACGGCCCGCTTGGGTCAACTGCTTC
>JACFNW010000559.1 GCA_019454665.1 Fimbriimonadaceae bacterium
TGATCCAGTTGTGCTTCTTGCTGACGACGAAGTAGGCCATCACGCCGATGGGCAGCAAAAGCGCCCAAGCCCAGTAGCCGGGAACAGCAGGATTGCCTTCGTCCGCGACGGAGCCGACCATGCGGTCCCACCACGTGGACTTCAAGGTCTCGCCCCAGAGGGCGAACATGGCCCAGCCGGCGGCCAGGCCCAAGAACATATGCTCGAAGAAGCGATAGAACTTCGTCTCGCGGTAGAGCACGCTGTACAGGCCGACGGTGCAGGCGACGCCTACGAACAGTTTGATGATCGGATAGCTTTCGGACTGCATCGCCTTACTTCTTCTTCCTTGCCGCCACCATGGCGACGTTGCCGACGACGACTGCGACGATCATGAGCACCAGACACGTGTGGAGCGCGAGGTAGTACGCCATGCCTCGACCATAGTTGGTCTCGCCCGCGAAACTCGGGACGGGTGGCTTGCCGTTCTCTTCAAGACCTTTCTCCATGAGGCTTTCCATCTCGGCGACGCCGTTGAGCCCGATGGCCACGCCCTTGACCTGACCCGATTGGTAGTAGTTGAGCGTCTCGGGACCCATGACGCCGGTCACCAGCGCTGCGAACGGCACTCGGCCACCCAACCGCTCGATGAGGATGTTCGACGTCTTGGAGCCCGTCACGTTGATGTAGACCGGAACGTCTTCGACTTTGGACACCTTGGAGAGGACCGGCGATTGGAACACGTCTAAGGGCGTTGCCGAGCCCGGAGGCGTCTCTTTGCGGCCGGCGACCGCCGTCTTGAAGTTGGCCGCGATCGCGTTGCTGGTGCCCTCGGCGTTCGGGAAGTATCCAAGGTTCACGTAGTCTTCCCAGACCTGATATTCGCGTTGGTTCTTGGCCTTGCGCTCCAGGTTGATGGCGCGGATGACGTTGCGCGCCACCAGGGGCGCCTGCGGGTCGGCCACGCTGAGCAACGCGAACTTGATGTTGCGCCGCATCAGGATGCGGAGCAGGGCCTCCATCTGCCCGGCGCTTTCGCCGCGCGTGCTCTGCGTCCAGTCGGACTGCAAAATGACCGTGCTGCCTTCGGGCAGGGCCTCGGCATCCACGAGCAACCGGTAGAGGTCTTTCGTCGGCTGGCCGGGCTTGGTGGGCACGTTCACCTTAAAGAACAAGGAGACGGTTGCGATGACCATGAGCAGCGTGTAGAGCACGCGCCGGTCAATCGCTTGAAGTTTTTCCCAAATGGTCTTTTCGTTGGCCATGTCAGTTGCCTCCCACCCGCTCCAGGCTGAGCCAGAGCCTCAGGCCCATCGCCAGTGCTCCAAGGCCGATGCCGAAGTCAATGGCCCGGATGCCGGGCGTCTGGAGGTTGTCGCGAATGAACCCTGCCACCGAACTCAGGGTGAAGTTCATGAGGAAGGCGTTGTCTTTGCCGAAGCTTTCGATCATGCCGTCCCATGTCACGACCACCGCGCCCATCAGGTTGAGCATGGCGATCAGGGCGGCGCACAGCAGGATCGTCGCTTCCACGGACCGGATGCGGAACGCGCGGTAGGCCGCCGAGAGGATGAAGAAGGCGATCAGGGAGAACATCGCGGCCTCCATGACCTGCAGCATGCCGTCGAACAGCAGATCCTTGCCGTAAGCCGCCAAGGGCCACGCCTCGTCCACCTTGGCGCCGCCGAGATCGAGACGCGTCTTCCAGTCCCAATAGCCGAACGTGGCCATGGCGACCATGCTGACGAGAAGCACGACGCTGAACGGCCAGTCGTTCTGCTTCTTGGCCACGCGCATCAGGTGAATGCGGACCAGCGAAAACACACCCAGTCCCAAGATGAACGCGGTGAGGATGTTCGAGAAGTTCGAAACGACCGGGATCGCGTCCGCCAGCCAGAACGAAACGTCCTGAGGGAAGCCTTTGGGTCGCTGGTCGTGGGGCGTTTGCGAGTCAATCGGCTTGGGGAACAGGAAGACCAGCACCCAGAACAAACCGGCGAGGAAGATGAAC
>JACFNW010000560.1 GCA_019454665.1 Fimbriimonadaceae bacterium
AAACGGGGATGGGCGGGCACGAGGAGAAGAACGAACGAGCGCTCGACCTGATGCGCGCCCAAGCGGCCGTCGCCCAGCACCCCGAATTCAAGGGCAATGTCGCGTTCGTCGGCACGCGCGCGTTTTGGCGGCCCGCCGAGGTCTCGCCCAGCGACCAAGGCTACCACTGGAACAGCAGCGGCGAAACCTACTACCTGATCGGCGACGCCATGGGCCACGCCATGCTCGACCTCCTGCGGGGCAAGCGATGACCCCTTCCCTGATCGCGGCGCTCCTGACCCTGACGGCCAACCAGCCACAAGCCACCGAAATGGCGGGCTACCTCCTCGTGCCCCACGAGCGGGTCCCCGCCACCTACAATGCGGGCTTCTCGATGTACGTCGCCGCTTGGCCGCTGCTCCAGTCCTACCCCGGCTCGGACTTTCAGAGCGGGCTGTTCGGCACATGGATGTTCCCCCAGTTCGAAGGGCAAGCCCCCAAAGACCACTACACCGACATCGAAGGCGGCTTGGGGTGGTGGCGCGACACGCGGTTCGCCACCGAAAGCCGGCCAGTTCCTCGATTCGCGGCCCTCGGAACCCAACAAAGCGGTCCAGATGGAAACGCAACACATCCCGGCCATGATCGGCAAGGATCGCGACGGCAACACGTTCGCCCGCGTCGCGCCCACCCACTTTCCGGGGCAAGCCCAACGCGAATCGCCCCTGATCCACCGCATCACGGCTTACAACAAAGACGCCCTGTGGAATCAGGTCGAAGGCTGGTTCGGCGGCGGCTACTCGACTTGGAAGATCTACCTGCCCGGCGGCGATCGGGAAAACGCGCCGGAGGTCGCTTGGGCGTCCTACGCCAACCCCGTCGCGCTCGACGAGTGGACCTACGGCATCCGGTGGAAGCGCGAGTTCCTCTCTCGACAAGCTGGCCCGGTGCTGACGCTGCCCGAGTACTACAAGCTGGCCCAGACGCCCGACGGCAAGGAGCGGTGGACCGTCGTCGCGCCCGATGCGGTTCCCGCCGAGACGGGCCTGCGCGAGGCCGAATTCCCCTCGCCCAAGCAGCCCACCGAACCCTACGTCACGCCCAGCGACCCAGCCTCCACGTGGAAGAAGCCTGGGCCGGCGGCGGGACCATTCACCCGAACGCTCGGCGACGGCAGCGAAGTCACGTTCTACTGGTACCGGTTCGCCGACCAGCCCGCCCTGCTGGACGCCGACCTGACCCCTGCCGAGCGAGAGGCCATCCAAAAGCGGGTCGAGAAGATCCACCGCAACTGGACCAAGGGCCGCGACTACCTACCCCCCAACACGGTCGGCCAACTGGCCAGCATCGATCCGGCGCTGATCGTCGAGCCGCCGCGCGGGCTAGGCGTCGGCTACGTGCCCATCGTCACCCGGCAGGGGTGGAAGACGCCCCGCTGATCGCCGAGTGCGTCAGAATAGCCCACCGATGGACCCGATCGAATCCGCCAAGCAACGCGCCGTGGGAGGCATGGAGATGTTCCTTCGCAACTTCTCCCACGTCCCCGACGACAAGCTCGTCTGGACTCCGACGCCGACGGCGAAGTCGGCCATCCGGATCGCGGCGCACACGGCCCTTTATGCCGGGCGGTTCGCCGCCATGATCCGCGAGCGGCGGCTGCCCATCCCGGCCGACCTCGGCGCCTGGTTGGCCGAGCGGGACGCCGAAGAGATCGCCTTGACCGACCGAGCCGAGATGGAGCATGTGTTTCGCGCGGGCACTGCCGAAGTCCTCGCCGCACTCGACGGGCTCACGCCGGAGGACGTGGCACTCACGCTGGACTCCGGTCAAGGGTGGACGATGCCGATGGCGCAACTGATGGTCCTGCCGGGGTGGCACGCCACGCTCCACACCGGGCAGATCGACTTCCTGCAGACGTGCTGGGGCGACCAGCACGTTTATGTGGGATGAGGCGCTGCGTTTCGAGCGGTACGGCTCGCCCAAGGCCAGCACCTTGCGCCAATCCTCG
>JACFNW010000561.1 GCA_019454665.1 Fimbriimonadaceae bacterium
GACTCTGATCGACAACCTCAGCGAACTGCTCACCCTGCTCGCGACGTTCGTCGGCTCCGCCGTGGCGCTGGCCCGCTACAGCCTCAACCAGCACCGCGCCATGGTGGACCGATTCGTGACCTTTCTGGAATCCAGCCTGCGACGGCAGGAGGAGACCAACGCCCGGTTCCAGGCCGCGTTGGAAGACCTGACGGCTAACGTTCGGCGCAGCAGCCAACTGCTGTCCAAAGTCGCCAAGCGCCTCGACATCCCCGACGACAAGAAGGAGGGCGCATGAGCCTGACCGTCACGCGTGCCCGCGTCAAGGAGAAGTGCGGCGTCACGGGCACCGACCACGATGCCGCCATAGACAACCTGATCGCCGAGTTGGTGCCCGCCATCGAATGGACGATCGCCTCCGAGCATCTGGCCGACACGGGCAACGTGTTGCTGCAAGGCACACTGTTGCTCGGAGCGACCGAGATCGTGTGCGGCGAGTTCCTCGCCCAGCGTCTGCGGGTGGCGGGGGCGCTCGACGCGACGACCGAGAACGACGTGCGCACCGAGCCGTTCGGCCGTCGGAACCCATCCGACCCTTACGGCTTGGCCAGGCAAGGATGGGCTCGCCTGGCTCCGTTTCGCAAGGCGAACCTCGACGTCTCGGAGTCCTCGGGAGTGCTGGTGGGCGCGATCCCGTCGTCGCCGACCGAGGATTCGTGAGGGTCTAGTCGAAGATGTCGAAGACCTGTTCCAAGAACGACTCCTTTCTCCTTGGACGGCGGGGGTCGTAGTCGTCGTCATCGTCCCGGTCGCGGCGGAAACGGTCCCGATCGGGGCGGCTTGGCCCTCGGTCGGGCTCGACAGGGCGCGTGCGCTCGGCCTGCTGTCCAAAGTAGCCGGGCGGCAGCAGTTCGTCTGCTGGACTGGTCTCGCGGCGATTGGCACGGCTCTCGGCGCCGGCGCGCTCGAGGATCTTGTCCAACTCGCCTCGGTCGAGCCAGATGCCGCGGCACTGGGGACAGTAGTCTATTTCGATGCCGAGCCGATCGGTCATCTGGAGGGTTTGGCGACAGTTCGGGCAGGTCATTTCGCGTCAGAGTATTCCTACGCGAAGTCGCGGCAAGGGTTGCTGGACGAATTCATGTTTCGACATGGAACCGCACCACCGGTCGCCCGGTCAGACCAGTTGTTCCGACACGCCTCCTGCTCAACGGGCCCCATGCGCAACCCGCACTGGGGCCCGAGCACTGTGCGGACCGGCCACCAGACGAAACCGCCCCCTCCCCTTTCCCTCTTCCCTCTTCCCAGTGCTCGGGATGCGAGGGCCGTATAATGGTCGCTATGCTCGAGGTGCAACGTGGCAACCGTGCGTGACGAGATTGATCGCTTCAAGGTGGGGCTGACGACCACCCAAGCCCCCTTCATCGAGGAGGCCCGCGAAAAGGGGCAGCTGTACATCCACCAGCCCTACGGCCTCTATTCTGAAGAGAACCACGAGGCGTGGAAGAAGCTCTTCGCCCGCATGCAGCCGAGATGGGAGCGATACGCCAACCCGTGGTTCCAAAGGGGCATCGCCAGCCTGTGCCTCGACCCCGATCGTGTGCCCAAGCTGGAGGACGTCAACCAGTTCCTCAACCCTCTCACGGGCTTCCGGGCCAAAGCGGTCAGCGGCTATGTGGCCGCGTACTTGTTCTTCGATTGCCTGCGGAACCGCGAGTTTCCAACCACGATCACCATCCGGCGCGCCGACAAGCTGGACTATCTCCCCGAGCCCGACATCTTCCACGACATCGCCGGCCACGTGCCCATGCACACCGATCGCGCGTTCGCCGATACGCTGGTCCAGTTCGGCGAGTGCGCCCGAACGGCGGCCCATATGGTGCGCGACATCCGCGATGAAGAGCGGCAACTCCACACCCTGGAGAGCATCATTCGCGCGATGGCGCGGTTCTTCTGGTTCACCATCGAGTTCGGCCTGATGAAGGACAAGGAGCGCGGCCTGTCG